>JANOUM010000285.1:0-2615 GCA_031416855.1 Rhodoferax sp.
CCATGTCCACTCCAGCACGCGCCCTCCACACCACCTCCCTGCACAGCCTGCCGCTGCTCGCTCGCGGCAAGGTGCGCGACAACTATGTGGTTGGCACCGACCGCATCCTGATGGTGGCCAGCGACCGGCTCAGTGCGTTCGATGTGATCATGGGCGAACCGATTCCCGGCAAGGGGGCTCTGCTTACGCAAATGGCGCTGTTCTGGTTCGAACGTCTGGGTCACATCTGTCCCAACCACCTGACCGGCGAAGCGCCCGAGTCGGTGGTCACCGAGGCTGAACGCGCACAGGTGCTGGGCCGCTCGATGCTGGTCAAGCGGCTGCAGCCGATCCCGGTCGAGGCCGTGGTGCGGGGCTACCTGGCCGGCAGCGGATGGAAGGAATACCAGGCCGACCGCACCGTGTGCGGTGTGCCCCTGCCCGCTGGCCTGCGCAATGCATCGAAGCTGACCGAGCCGATCTACACCCCGGCCGCCAAGGCGCAGGCCGGTGAACACGACGAAAACATCACCTTCGAGCGCACGGTCGAGATCGTGGGCCCGGCGCTGGCGGAGCAGATCCGCGCCACCAGCCTGGCCCTGTACAAGGCGGGCGCAGAGATCGCCTTGCAACGCGGCATCATCATCGCCGACACCAAATTCGAGTTCGGGCTCGACCCGGCAGGCCACCTGGTCCTGATGGACGAGCTGCTGACACCCGACTCCTCGCGCTTCTGGCCGATGGAAAGTTACCGCGAAGGCAGCAACCCACCAAGTTACGACAAGCAGTTCGTGCGCGACTGGCTGGAGCAGGTGCGCATCGATGGCCAGCCCTGGGACAAACGCCCGCCTGCGCCCGCGCTGCCGCAGGACGTGATCGACCACACAGCCGCAACCTACCGCGAGGCGTTGCAGCGCCTGACCGGCAGCACCGACCCGGGCTGAACCGACCCGTCCAACGGGCTTCCGTTCCATGGCGCTTCGCGATCCCCTGCAGTTCCACGAAAGCCCTGCTGTCATTGCCTGGTGGTGCGCTGCTGGAGGCCGTGCGCTGGTGTGGTTGACGCCCCCGGCCCGCCGGCGCATGTTGTTGTCGCTGGCCGCGCTCGGTGTGGGCACGGTCACCACGCTGCAGACCCTGGCCAAACACGAGGGCCTGTCGCTGCCAGCCGGGGGGTGGCATGGCGCGCTCGTCGTGCTGGCGCAGTTCCTGCTGTTGTGGCTGCTGTACCGCGCGGCCGTGTCCTTTGGTCGGCTGCCGGCACCGGTGCGCCGTCATCCGCAATGGGCGCTGCATGCCAGCTATTGGCTGATGCTCGTGGTGTTGTGGACGACGACCCCTGCCGCCGGTCTGTGGCGTGCGGTGCTGTTCGGCCTGGCGCTGCTCTACCCGGTGGTGATCTGGCGCTGCGCCTATCTGGTGCTGGCCGGCCAGCATGGACGCATGAAGGGCACCGGCATTACCGACCATGTGTTCTATCTCTGGCCGGCCTATGGCGGCTCCAACACCCCCTATGGCAAGGGCCTGGCCTACCTGTCGCAGCACGAGGCCAGTACCACCGAAGAGCTGGCGCGTTCGCAACTGGCCGGCATCAAGCTGCTGCTGCTGGCCGTGGTCTGGCGCCTGGTGCTGACACTGTTCGAGGGCACCGTGTACGGATCGGGCAATGGCCTGACCCGGGCCACCGGCGGGCTCACACTCGGTGTACCCGACTTGTCCGCATTGCTGGCGCAAACCGGCTCGCCGGCACCGATGCAGGGCTGGATGAGCGTGTATTGCCAGTTGTTCGAGGATGTCCTGCGCCTCGCGGTCAAGGGCCACCTGATCGTTGGCATGTTGCGCTTGTGGGGCTTCAACGTGTTTCGCAACACCTACAAGCCCCTGCTCGCCGAGTCGGTGGTCGAGTTCTGGAACCGCTATTTCTATTATTTCAAGGAACTGCTGTCGACCTTCTTCTTCATGCCGACCTTCACTGGCGTTGGCAAGCGGTTGCGCCATTGGCCCAGGCTGCGCTTGCTGGCGGCGGTGTTTGCCGCCGCCTTCGTGGGCAACGTGTACTACCATGTCATCAAGGACGCCACCGCAATGGCGCAGGGCCAGTTGTTGCTGGTATTGCAGGCGCAGCAGTCACGCATGTTCTATTGCCTGTTGCTGGCGCTGGGCATCTTTGTGTCGATGCTGCGGGAGCAACAACGGCGCGGCCAATCGGCGCGTGGTGGCACGGCGCCGCGCTGGTTGCGCGTCTTCGGCGTGTGGACTTTTTTCAGCCTGATTTCGATCTGGAACACCGATGGTGGTGCGCCGTTCCTGAACCGGGTGCATTTTTTCCTGGGCCTGTTCCATCTGGCGTGAGCCGGCACTGTCTTCTGGAGGCAATCGACAACCATGTTTCTTGATCTGCAAGTCGGCAACCTCACCGAGCCCATCAGCGGCCGCGCCTGGGACCGCGTCGCGATCGCGCGCGAAGTCGGTCTGCGCGTGGCCCGTTTCCAGCGCCACGGCCTGGCGCGCGGTGACCGCGTGTTCCTGCCGTTCGGCAACCGGCTGGAGTTCTTCGCCGAACTGCTCGCGGTGTGGCAGCTGGGCGCTTGCGCGGTGCCGATCGACGCACGGCTGACGCCGTTCGAAGTGACGAC
>JANOUM010000286.1:0-7927 GCA_031416855.1 Rhodoferax sp.
TGGTCAACCCCAACGGCCCGCATCTTCGCGGTGGGAGCGATGGCGACAACGGCCAGACCGGCCGCAAGCTGGTGATGGACTACTACGGGCCGCGCGTCCCGCTGGGCGGCGGGGCGCTGGCGGGCAAGCATCCCGCGCACATCGACCGCACGGCTGCACGGGCGGCACGGCAAGCGGCTGTACGGTCGGTACAAGCCGGCGCGCCGGAGTGCACTATTCGCCTGGCCTACGCACCGAACCGGAATGCGCCGCTGCAGGAAACCTGGGAAATGGGGAACTGCGGGGAACGGCAGAGCGCCGGCTTCTTCAACTTCGACGCCATGCTGGCGCGCTTGCCGCCAGGTCTTGCCGCGAGTGACCAGGGTACAGGTGTGTTTGCATGGGAGTTGGTGGGCGAGGTATGCCTTCAACTCCGGCGGCCGGTTCAGGGCCTTGAACGACTGCGTGCGGCCCAATCCTGAATTGGCTCGCTGTTCTCGGTTCCCGCAAGGTACCTGAGCAAAATTTCATTCCCCCTGATATTCACAGCTTGATCGAGGATGAACTGCGCGTTCTGGATCAGGCCTCGACTTTCCAGCCCGAAAAGGAACTCTGAAGTTGAGGCAACAACGACGCAATCCGGCAAGCGCGTCAGGAAATTCGTTTTTCGAACAGCGCTATCCTCAAAAAGGAGAATGGCACCGGAATCCTTCCCCTCCAATTCCTTTCCGAGAATCTCGGCTGCTGCCTGCTCACCACGATTCCTGGTCTTTGTTGCCGGATTCACCGACTTCAAGAGCATGAACTCTTCGAACACCTCGGTCGGCATGACAGTGAGTCTGTGAGGAACATTCAGGCGGATCCATTCGGCAACCAATACGGCTCCGGGCTTGGACAGATCCTGGATCACCTCATGCCTCACCATATCGGGAACAACTACCGGCAAGCCGGGTAGAAACAGCACATCGAGCGATCCCGCAACAGCCAAGGTGATGAGCGGCCCGGAATCGGTGACGATCAGTGAAAAATTCATGGCTTCCCATTCCCCCTTGAGTTGGCTGACGCCAAATCCAAGATGCGGTGGAAAAACGCAAGTTGCTCCGGTCTGTTCTTCGGAGTGACCTTGGGAATTGAAAGGTTCCCGAGGCCCAGTGCGACCAGCAAATCTCCGTAACTCGCACCGGTCTCCTCGGCAATTTGTGGCCAGGAAACCAGACCCTTTGAATAGGCAATCGCCAAAGCAGCAATTCGACCCCGGTCTACGGTGTGCGCCGGCGGCAATGTCAAAAGTCCAACCGGCTTTCCATTTCTGGTGATCTCTATGGGCCCGTGCGTACCCAGCGACGACAAAACATCGCCCAGGTTGGCTTTTGCATCTGACGATGAGATAGATCGAGTTGGGTGTTGCATGGGCGCCTCGCAGACTATATTGCCTATTATGGTCTTTATTAGACAACTTGTACAAGTTGTACCGGTTGTATGCTGTGGGAAGTCCCCCGCACCGGCCAAATGAACAGCGCGGCAAGCCTGTGACGACGCTGATCGGCGTTGTGCGCAACTTCAGTCTCACACCTCGCTCTCGCGCGTGCTATACAGCGAGGCGGCAAGCATCAATTCGCAGCCAGGCAGGAACAGACCAAAGAGGATTTGGTCGGCCAGCGCAGAGCGCTTGACGTGGCTGGCGCGCAGTCCGAAGCGCACCGTGCTAGCGTCGGCGGCGACCAAGCGCAAACCGTTCCAACGCGGCACAAAGCCATAGTGCTCAGCGCGCTCAATCACCCAGTCGTTGAGCAACGGGATGGCCGTCAAGGACAGCTTGGCGCGCGCCTGGGCGAACGCTTGTTCGGAGACTGCGCGCACCAACTGCGCCTGGTTGTTCAGATGCGCAAAGAACTCATCGAGTTCGGATTGAATACTCTTGCGCATACCGCTGAGCATCAGCGCGACCAGGGCTGGCAAGGGCAGCTTGCGCTGGCGCGTGAAGGCGTTGGGATGATCGGGGTGGGCCGCGTGCAAGAGAAATTCGGCAGAGCGTATGCGCGCGGCAAGATCGACAAAAAGAGAGAGGAGGGGCATGTTGGCCAATGAATAAAAATTTCATTGGCGCGAATAACCTATTTTCGATATGTCAAGTATTTTTTTGCTTATTCTCAAAATTAATGGGTTTGATTCTTAACTTGGGTGGATTGATCAAGTGGGGGATGCGCTTGCGCTCCCGTTCCGCGCAATCTCTGAACAGATAGATTGGCAACCCAGTGGCGACGACTTCCTTGGCGCTGACGTAGTGCACACTGCCGGATCAGGTTGGGCGTCCTGCTCGGCGGGGGCGGCTGAGGCTTTCGGTGGGTGCGTCACGATGCGGGGAACGCGTTCACGGTCGCCAAGAATTGTCTGCCAGTGCTGTGCGCTCTGCTGTTCAAAGTCGAAAACGTCCGCCTCGTGGTAGCGGACGTGATGAAAAAGTTTGTGCCACGTCGGGCCAACTTTGTCCTGCCGCCAGCGCCGCATTGTTTTCAGGCTGACTTTCCATCGGGCTGCCACTTGCTGCTCAGTCATCACGGGGTAGTGCATTTTCGTCTCCACGGCAAATGTCACCATGACAACGCTGTTCGCCGTAGAAGCCAAGCGCGGGGGCTCATGGCTTGCTGGTATTCAATCTCAGCATCAGCGTCATCGGATGCAACGGCGACGACTGAAAACCATAGTGTTCGTAGAACTCCTTGGCTCGGTCGTGAAGCGCATGCACCAGCAACGCTCGGACACCAGCGTTCTGAGAAACCACCACCGCCCGGTTGACGGCGTCTTGCAGGAGGGATGCGCCAAGCTTGATACCCTGCGCTCGATGATCAACCGCCAGCCGAGCCAGCACCATCACCGGAACTGGATCAGGCATATTCCTGCGCACCGAGCTGGTTGCCATCTGGTGCGAGACAGCACCCGCAGCCATGGCGTAGTAGCCGTAAACACGGCTGTCCTGATCCGTCACTACAAACGTGCGGCTGGCACCGCTCATTTGGTTGGTCATTGCGCGGCGCTTGAGCCACTCGTCGAGAACGGCCTCGCCGCACTCAAATTCATCCAAAATGTGGGTGGCCGCGAGCGGCTGAGGTGCGTTGAGTTGCAAGCTCATGCCTTGACTGTGGCCCAAGGAGCCGCCACGGCCATGAGGCGCTCAAGCCCTGGATTGTGGCTGGGCGGGGCGTCGAGCATTGCCGTGAACTGCTGGAACTTGTCGGCATTCAGGCTGAAGAATACCTGGTCAAGTACTACCGCCTGCGCTTTGTCGCAGGCGGCCTCGAGCATGAAGTCCGAACGGTTCTTGCCCAGCAAAGTTGCAGCGTGATCAATCAAGTCTCGCTGCTCGGGCAGTGCCCGTAGATTAATGGCGGCATCGCGCATGGTTTTCTCCTTTGAGTGCGTACACAATAGATACACGAAGAATAGCCGGACGTGTATCTGTTGTCAATACACGCCACGCCTTGTTCAGCAATCTGGGTTGTCGGCTGGCTACCAGTTGCAGCATCGAACTGGGCGAGATTGGCCGTCATCCCATTTTGACGAATGCCCGCCAAATCGGCCGAATGGTCTAAAATCGGGACCGTAGGCTTGCGGACGGACTCTGGCGAAGAACGCGGACGCGGGTCCGGTTCCGCACTCCTCCACCATAAACCCTCAGCAAAGAGTCTCTCTTTGCTTCTGAAAAACCCCGTTCTCCAAGAGGGAAACGGGGTTTTTCTTGTGGACTTGGCATTTTGCCATTGGGCCCGATTTCCACGGTTTCGGCCCTTTCTCGCTCTCTCTTCTCTGTTCCTCGCGGACGTGCAAAGCGCCAAGTCCGCAAGATCACCCCCATACGAATCAACGGCTTACGGAAAAAGTGCGACAGGCATTTTTATTGGGCATTGGTCGGGCGGTTGGGGGGGCGCGGAATAGAGACATGCCGGGAGTCTGCGAAGTCGGGGGACGGCGTTGGGGCTGTCGCGCGTGCCTGCAAAAGACTCACAAGAGTCGGTCGGCGACCGCGCCACTATGACAGCAACCCAGTACACATACCCGTCGTTCAGGCGTAAACTGATTTCCGCTTTGGTTTCGCCGGGTGCTTCGCTCGCGGGTCCCACCGCTTGCCGTTTTCGAAACGCGGAAGGGATCTAATGAATACTCGGCGCAGACCCTTGATTGCAAGCGCCATGGCATTACTGGCCGCGCCAGGCCTGGTCTTCGCGCAAGCGAAAGCGCCAGAGCGGGTCTGGCGCCTTGGCTTCCTGTCCAACGCGCGTGCGCCAGATGAGTCGGTTGACGCCTTCAAGGACCAACTCAAGACCTTGGGCTACTTGGAAGGGCGCAACCTGCAGATCGAGTACCGCTGGGGCGCTGGTAACGAGGTGCGGCTCGCAGAGTTGGCTGCAGACCTGGTGCGGCTCAAGGTGGACGTGATCGTCACGCGGGGCCAGCAGGCGGTCGTGGTCGCCAAACGCGCGACCAGCAGCATTCCGATAGTCATCGCCACGGCGGCAGATCCGGTTGGCACAGGGATTGTCACAAGCCTTGCCCGCCCCGGTGGCAACATCACAGGACTCAGTACCGTGGCTACGGATCTTGCCGCAAAACGCGTCCAGTTGCTGCGCGAGCTATTGCCGGCGGCCACCAAGGTGGCGGTGCTTGTGCTCAAGGACGGGCCGGCAACACCGATGTTCGTGGAGCAGATCCGGGCGGCCGGGCAACAGCTGGCCATCGCAGTCGTCGTACAGGAGGTCAACGATCCGCAGGCGCTGGCGGCCGCAATCGCGACCATGCAAAACGAGCGCGCCCAG
Organism: Rhodoferax sp.; assembly: GCA_031416855.1. Taxonomy (GTDB): domain Bacteria; phylum Pseudomonadota; class Gammaproteobacteria; order Burkholderiales; family Burkholderiaceae_C; genus CAISIP01. The sequence goes on from JANOUM010000286.1 coordinate 4,791, forward strand.
GTGCTGATCGTGCAGGCAAGTCCATTCACGGCAGACAACGCAAAGCGCATCATTGACCTAGCCGTGCAGCACCGCCTGCTGTCGATATTCGAGACCCGTGGGCCTGTCGACCTTGGTGGCCTTTTGTCCTACGGTCCCAACTTACCCGATATGCACCGCAGGGCCGCGTTGTACGTGGACAGGATCTTCAAAGGGGCCAAGCCGGCCGACCTGCCACTTGAGCAGCCCACCAAGTTTGAGATGGTCATCAACCTGAAAACCGCCAAGGCCCTCGGCATCACCATCCCGCAGTCACTGCTGCTGCGCGCCGACGAAGTGATCCAGTGACTGGTATGGACGAGACCTGACGTTCGGTCGTGGTCCGTCGTACGGCGGGTATCGCTGCTCAGGAGTCAGTCCCAACGCGCGCGTTGCCCGGGCCTGCAGCCACCAAAGTGGCCTCGGTGACCCGTCCTCGCTGCTCCTCCCACGACAGCGGCGTGTCCACCGCCAAGTCGAACAGCGACAACGTGTCTGGCAAGGTCTCGTCCAAGATCGCAGCCTGGATGTCCGGTGCCAGCGTCGTCAAGTTGACCATCCGGCTGATGTAGCTTCGATCGACGTTTTCCAGTTTGGCAATCGCCGAGAGGTTGGCCTTCAGTCCAGGGCGAAGCGTGTTGACATAGGCGTTGATCGTCGCCGCAAACCACTGCCGCTTTTCACCGTCATTTGTAAAACTTGAAGCCGATCATCTTGTCCTGAAGGTAAGTGTTTCGCTGCCGGTGAACTTACTGGCGTGCGTCAAGACACGCCGGCTGACCATCCCGCAACCCGTGCTGCTGCGCGTCGACGTTCATCGGAGTCGACGGCCTGTGGCCGGTCGTGTGTTATCGCAGTAGACGGACCAGGTTGGTCGCGGCAGCGGCGCCGTATTGCTTTAGTTCCCCCCAAGTCTGCGCAACCAACGGGTGCTCACGGTGGGCGCCCAGGCCCGACATGGGATTGAGCCGCGTGCTTTTGGCCCAGGCCGCCACGGCTGGGTGTGCCGCGCGCGCACGCTCGTGCGCCATCAGCGCGAGGTAGGACGATAGGTAGTCGCGTGGCTCGTCCCAGTAACGGATCGGCGGGCATAGGCGGTTCTTCTCGGCGGTGTCGGCTATGGTGGCCTCGACGACCCCTAGTAGAGCGGCCGGGTAGCAGGCAAAGCTCCAGAACAGTGGCTGGAGAGTCACCCGGTTGGCTTCGAAGATCGGCCGCAGCGGCGGGCGCGCCAGGCCTACGGCAGCGCAGTGCACGTGCAGTGTGCCAGGGCCGGTGGGAACCGATCCACCGTCGAACACGATGCGGTCGCGCTCGATGCGTCGCACATGGCCCTTGCGCACCACGTCGCCGATCTGGCGCAGCAGGGCCATCTCGGTCTCGCTGACCATGGCGCCGCGGCTCATGGTGGGCGCCACAGTGGTGTCCACCCGCAGGAAGAACCCGTCGGCCTCGAGCCGTGCAAACACGTCATCGACCGACGTGGCTTGCGCCATCGCCTTGAACTGCAGGCCGACGCCCGCAAAAAAATCGGGCAGGCCTTCCCCCGGCTGATTGAAGCGCCGGTTCAGCCACCAGCCTTCGCGCGGCCTGATCCATTGGATGGCGCTGGCCGGCACGTCTTGCGATAGCAGCCAGACGCAGGTGTCCAGCGCGGTCTTGCCGGTACCGATGACCACGTACCGCTCGGGGCGGTGGGCCACTCGTGCGACCTCGCCCGCAGCCACGCATCGCACCCCCTCGGCCACCTCGAAGGGCGGCGGGCTGGTGGCAGGTATGTGTCCTTCCAGGTATCCCGTGTCGACGACCTTGCGCCGCACACGCACCTCCTGCACGGCGCCGGTCAGGCGCGAGGTGATTCGATGGCTTCCGTCAGGCGCAACGGAGTGATCGCAGCAAGGGTAGTGGCGCACGCGCCCGGTTGTTAGGAAGTGCTGGTCCATCACCCGCGCGTAATATGCGCGCAGTTCGTCCGCACCTGCCGCCTCGTGAAAACCGACATTGAGGCCAGTCTGGTCCAACGTACTTCGCCCCAAAGGCACGGACGACACGCCGTAAAAGGCGGACGGCTGGTGCAGGCGCACGAAAGGATAGGCGTCGATCCAGTGCCCGCCTGGTGCGTAGCGCCGGTCAACCAGGGTGACGGTGGCATCTGACTGGCTGAGCAAAGCGTCGGTGAAGGCCATCCCGGCTGCGCCGGTGCCGACCACTAAATAATCTGATTCGAGCGGTTCGCGCATCAATGCTCCAGAGCGATGTGGCCCGATGCGGAGTTGCATGCGTGGCACTGGTCATTAGATACAAGTTTGCAATGATTGCCAAGGAACAACGCTGATCGTTCGACGGAGCGGTGGTTTCGCAAACCGTGATCGATATCAAGGGGCCACCTTTCGATCCAGCGCTAATCTCTGGCCATGTGTAACCGCTACACCGCTCCAGACGAAGCAGCCATCGAGCGTTACTGGCATGTCGGGCGGGACAACCAGTGGCGCGGCAGCGGGGTATTCGCACGCGCACCTGGGCCGTTCATCCGCCGTGCACGTGACGACAGCGGCTACAAACGGGAGATGGTCGTCGGGCAATGGGGGCTCATTCCTTGGTTCGCCAAGCAAGCGAAGCTGCCGCCGGTGGAGTTGTTTGATGCGAGGGCTGCGTGAGGCTGACGTGGCCCGCGTTGTGCGGGCCTCGGGCAGATCGCGTTGCACGATCTGCGGATTTGACGCGCTTTGAGCTCGTCACTTTGGGCTGGCACCAACTGCTGCCGGTGGTCTGCCCAAGCGAGCTGGGGCAATTTTCCCGTCGTCACCTTTCGGCTGCGTCGCTCGGTTCGTATCGGCAATCGGCTGGCGGTGCCCCCCACGTGTTCACGCGGTTTCGACGTCTTCCTGGTGCTGGCTGATAAGGATATCGGCCGGAATTCCCAAGCCCCTTGTAAGCCGTCGGATCATGTTCAGCGTCAGCGGGCGCTTGTGCGCGAGCACTTCGTACACGCGATTGATCGGGCCGATGTAGGGCACGAGGTCTTTCACGACCAGACCCGACTGATCCATGCGGAACCTGATCGCCTCGATCGGGTCGGGCGGGTCGATGGGGTGGTGTTTCGCTTCATAGGCCTGCAC
>JANOUM010000287.1:0-5585 GCA_031416855.1 Rhodoferax sp.
GTGAAAGCGGCACCATCAAGATCGTACACAGGACTAAGTGAATAAACCTCCACCGGCAACCTTGCCTGGTCATAGGTCATGCCAACTTCCGCGTTCTGTGTATGAATAAGGACCGGTGGCCGCAGTCTTCCGACCCGAAACAACCACTCGTTGTTGGGTCGATAACTTGCAAACGCCCATCGCACCTGCGTCGCAAGGCCGTCTTCCTTGTACCGCGGCGCGCTGGCGACCACTTGAACCGTGGCACCCCATTGCGGATCGAACTGGGCTTCCCCCTGCAAACCGACCAAAGAATCGGCCCGGAGTGTCCCGCCTTTGTCGATATAGCGAAGGTAGGCTGCCTTCTGGTCCGAAACGGCATAACCTACCGTGCCAAATCCGGTCAGGGAATAGTCCGCGGCAAACGCCATGGAGCCGTTGACGAGTACCAGCAGCGACAAGGACAGTGCCGACACGGAACAACGAACAGCGCTGGCGAGAACTCTCAATGCTTGCCCTTCATGCGTCATGATTCGCGGCGTGCGCAGATACGAGCAGGGCCACCTTTGGCGCACCCGCGCCCAGGTTTCGCCGCATTGCATCAACCCGAAATCATGATACCTGCGCATTTGCCCGATGGGCGGCATACGCACCAACATTCTGTGGGTGCAAACCAACAGCTCGCCATCACTGCTCCGCCTGGGACGGATCTTCCGCCAGCAACTGGGCTGCCGCGTCGAAGTCATATTGCGCCAGCGCCAGCGACACACGCTCGACCAAATGGGACGGAAGGTGGGCAGACAACTCTGCCTTGCAGGCATTCCAGAGGTCCCTGGCTTCATTGTCGCCATCGAGCAACAGACTGCGCAGCCGAGGAAGCCAGTCTGTCCCCACTGGGTGCGCGGCGATTCCATTCTGGGGCGCGACGCGTACGCTCCCCGAGCTCCCGAAATGGATCCGCAGTTCGACGGTCAAACCGGCCATTGCCACAGCGATGACCGCCAAGGCCTTTCGGGTTCGCAACTGGTCGTGCGCCAACAATTGGTGCTCGAGATCAACCGCCACATCATGCAGATGACTGGCACCCAAACTGGCACATAAACCCTTGAAGGTGTGCGCCTGTCGAATCGCATCTTCCCGATGGTCGGCCCGCATCAGTGCGTCAATGGACGCGTCGAAATGTGCGTAATCGCGGGCGAACTGTTGCAGCATCCGCTCATAAAAAGCCAAATCGCCGTTGGCATATCGCACACCTGCGCGCACATCCAGTCCGGCAAAATCCGGCAATGCTGCGGCGCCCTGATCGTCTTTCTGCGGAGCAACAGTCACGGATGCGGTCGTCGGTCCCGGCCGGGCGCCCGACCTCCTTGCCTGCAGGTCTGCCAATGTCGCGTACAACGCCGCCGGGTCGATCGGCTTGCTGAGGTGGCCGTTCATACCCAGAACAAGGCACCGCTGGCGCTCTTCCGCCATCGCATGCGCCGTCATCGCCAGAATCGGGAGGTTCACATGACGGGCATCGAGCCGCAACAACCGGGTTGCTTCATAGCCGTCCATCACCGGCATCTGGAGGTCCATCAGCACGGCACCGTAATGATCGGGCGGGTGCCTGCCCACTAGGGCGAGGCACTCCTGGCCATGGTGGGCAACATCGACTTGCACGCCCCGGCTTTCCAGGAGTTCCAGCGCCAGCTGCTGGTTGATCGGGTTGTCTTCGACCAGCAAGACACGCAAGCCCTGCAGATCAGGCGTGGTATCTGGTGAAGGTCCTGGCTCAAACGCGCGCGGTTCGTCGCCGGCCAGCCAGCGGATCAGGTCTCGGAGCGACTCCGGCAATACGGGTTTTGGCAGGAAATGCATCGCGCCCAGCGCCTTCGCCGCACTGTGCACAACATCCGAGTCATAGGCGGAAACAATCACTGGCAACGGGGTGGAAGAACCCGCGCGGTGCCGCAAGCTCTTGAGCAGCCCGGCTCCGTCCAGTCGCGGCATGACCCAGTCGATCAGCAGCAGATCGTAGGGACGCCCTTGCCGCTCCGCCGCAGCAACCATGGTCAGGGCCGTGTCGCCGTCATCAGCCACATCGATCCCTCCCGGGCCAACGCCACCGACACCCAATGCGCCCAGCAGGTCCGCCAGCGCCAAACGCGCATCGGGCTGGTCATCCACCACCAGCGCACGGATCGACTCCGCCCGGGGCAGGGGAACAGCGGGCGGGGCAGGCGGCTTGGTCAATTGAAAACGGGCGGTGAAATGAAACGTCGAGCCTTCGTCCGGGACACTTTCAACCCAGATCCGTCCTGCCATCAACTCCACAATGCGCTTGGAGATCGTAAGCCCCAGGCCGGTGCCCCCATATTTGCGCGTGGTCGATCCGTCGGCCTGCGTGAACTCCTGAAACAGGCGCCCGATCTGTGCGTCGGTCATGCCGATGCCGGTGTCGCGGACGGCAAAGTGCAGCGTCAAGCCGTGTTCATCCAGCCGGTCCATCGTGATGAGGAGCTTGACGTACCCGTGGTGGGTGAACTTGACGGCATTGGACAGCAAGTTGGTGATGACCTGCCCGAGGCGCAGCGCATCCCCCATCAATGCACCACTTTCCCCCAGCAGCTGCGGCTCGGCCACGTCAAAAAGAAGTTCCACATCCTTCTCGTGTGCGCGCTGGCCCACCATCGACAACGCATGGCCCGCCACATCCTCGATGCGAAACCGGCCTTCCTCGAGTTCCAGCCTGCCGGCCTCCACCTTGGAAAAGTCCAGTATGTCGTTGATGATGCCCAGCAGCGACTTGGCGGCTTCATGGATCTTGCTCACATAGTCATGCTGGCGCGCGTCGAGTTGGGTCTTCAGTGCCAGATAGGCCATCCCCAGAATCGCATTCATCGGCGTACGGATTTCATGGCTCATATTGGCCAGGAAAATAGACTTGGCGCGGGTTGCATCCACGGCCTGTTGTCGGGCCACTTCCAGTTCCTGTTGCGCTGACTGGCGCCGGCCGATGTCACCCTCGATCGCCTGGGCCATGGCGTCCAGGGTTTGGCCCAGCGCAGTCAGTTCATCAAACCCCCGAGGTGCACCGGTGCGGGTGGTGTAATCGCCGCCTGCCAGACCGGCGGCGCCTTTGCCCAGTTGGTGGATCGGCTTGAGCACATTGCGCCGGATCACTCGCAGCGCCAGAACAGCCATGACAATCGTGGCCGCCATGCTGACCAGCGACATCAGGATCCAGCGTTCCAATGCAAACCGCGCCGCGGCAACTTCGGCACTGGTGCGTTGGTCGATCATCGACGCGAGCGCACTGACGGCCGTCGACAGATCCGCCTTGAGTGTGTTGTAGGGTGCGCTGTGAACCAGCTTGCCGGCATAGTCCAGCCGGGCGGGGCCGTCCGAGACGAACTTCTCCGTATCCGGGTTGTACAAGCCCTGGGTTGCAGCGAACGCCTTCTGCTCGACCAGATTCATGGCCGCAGTGGCGTCCAGTACCCGCTTCAAGGCCAGCAGTTCCGAATCGCTGAACCCCTGGGACTTCATCAGATCCGCCACCGAACGCCTGGCGCCATCCTTCGGAATCACATGCGGTTTGCGACCCGCAATCACGTCGTCCCAATAGGACGCCGAATTGAAATCATGCGGCGCAGACTTTTCCCCCTGCCGTATCTCGAGGATGTCGTAGTAATACAGCAAATAGCGACTCTCACCGGTGGCGGTGTAGGCGCGTACCAGGCGTGCAAGTTGTTCGGTCTCCTGGTGCAGTTCGTTGGCCAACGCCAATGCGTTCTGTCGGTGGCCTTGAGCGGCCACCACGGTGTCATACGCCCGGGTGATCAACACCAGGAACATCGCGTTCGCGCCCAGAACGAGCAGCACGATGGCAAAGAACCACGACGAGACCTTGCGCAACCGCATGCGTATGCCCGTTACGCCCGGGGCCGAACGGCGCCGTCCTGGTAGCCGTGTACGGCATACGCTGTTATGGGACGATGGAAACCCTTGAGTTGCAGTTCGCCGACCGGCTCGGTCCGCGCGAAGTCCGAGACAAACCCATACACGCGGTGGGAAATCAGGATCTGCCCACCGGTGGCCTCGCCACACAGCCGGGCTGCCAGGTTGGTCACAGTGCCGATCACGCCATAATCCCGGCGCCCCTCGAACCCGATGGCGCCGATGGTCGCAAAGCCCTGTGCCACGCCGATGCCCATGGACAGCGCATAACCCCGCTTATGCCAGCCGGCGACCAGCGTCGCGAATCGCTCCTGCATCGAAATTGCCATTTGCACCGCCACACCGGCCGGGTTGTCTATCTCCACGGGGTCGTTGAAATAAATCATCATGCCGTCACCGGCGAAATGTTCCAGCGAACCGCCATACGCCATCACCATCTGACCCATGCCCTCGTGGTACTCGCCGAGCACCTGCATCACGTCTTCCGGATCGGAGGTCTCGGTGAAAGCCGTGAAGCCGCGCAGGTCGACAAACACGGCTGCCACTTCGCGCCGGTGGCTCTTGAGCGGGTCCTCCACCGTGTTCGACAGCAGCATGTCCACCACCGATGGCGAAAAAAATCGCTTCAACCGCCCCAGCCGCTCAACTTGCCCGACGCCCTCGGCCACCCGTGCCTCCAGCGTCCGGTTGAACTCGGACAAGGTCGCCGCCTGCGTTTCCAGCTGGGTCACCATGTGCTGCAACTCGCGTGACTGTGCCGACACCGCCAGGTGGGTGCGAATGCGTGCCTTGACAATCGGCGGGCTGATGGGCTTGGTCACATAGTCCACCCCGCCGAGTTCGAGCCCCCTGGTCTCGTCGTCCACTTCGCCCAAGGCAGTGACAAAAATTACCGGTATCGTGCGTGTCGCCGGGTTAGCCTTGAGCCGTTGGCACACCTCGTACCCGTTGAGTCCGGGCATCATGATGTCGAGCAGGATCAGATCCGGCGGATGGCCGGAGCCCGCCAGCTCCAGCGCTTTTTCCCCGTTGATGGCAACTTTGGTACGGTACTGCGACTTCAGAATCTCCACCAGCAGGTCCAGATTCGCTGGTGTGTCGTCCACGATCAGGACGGTGGGCTTGCTGTCGGCAAGGGCAGGCATGGACTTCCTTTCACCAGCGCAAGGGTGACTTGCAGATTATGGGGTTATGCATCGAATACCCGGGCACCCGCTGCGCGATCGACCGATCCGGACGCAGCATCGGGCGCGATGGAGATGGCAATCGACGCCCCCGCCCGCGCAAACAGGGGCAGGCAACCCAGCGGTGCTGCCACCTGGTGTGCGCGGCCCGCCTCGACACGCTGGCCGGTTGCAAAGTCGAACCACGCTGCCGGCCCCCTGGGCAGATACACCCGGCGCTCCGTGAGCCCCGGCTCCACCACCGGCGCCACCAGCAGCGCACCGCCCAGCATGAAATCGTCGCAGTCCGCGTAACACTGTTCGTCGTCCGGAAAATCGTAGAACGTCGGCCGGATGATCGGTTCGTGACGCTGGTGCGCGCGCTCGAACAGCGACCAGAGATAGGGCATGAGTGTGTAGCGCAGGCGGATGGCAGCAGCCACATGGTGGGTCACCTCCGGGTGCAGCCAGGGCACGTTGACCGTGCCATCGGCCTTCCAG
>JANOUM010000288.1:0-1843 GCA_031416855.1 Rhodoferax sp.
GGTGCCGGTACCCCACATGATCGGAAACAGGCCAGCCAGTATCACCGCCACCGTCATCGCTTTCGGGCGCACCCGCAGCACCGCGCCCTCCCGGATCGCGTCAAGCAGGTCGGCCTGGGTGGTGCGGCCCTGCGCCACGCGTTCGTCCCAGGCGTGGCGCAGGTACAGCAGCCAGATGCCACCCACCAGTGCAAACCGCAGCGTGGCCATGTTCAGCAGCGTGAACGGCACCACCACCTTGAGCTTGGCGGTCGCCCGCTCCAAATACTCGAACTGCCCCGACCAGGAGATCGAATAACCCGCGGGCAGCTGCACCTTGTCGCCCACCACCCGCTGCATGTCGCGCACCGCCGAACGCAGGTCGCGCCCGCGGATGTCCACGTAAACCCAGCCGGAAAGCCGCGCGTTTTCGCTGCGCAGCAGTGGCGGCCCGTCGGCGATGCGGATGTCAGCCACATCGGACAACACCAGCCGGGCGCCGCGTTCGGTGACGAACGGCAGGCTGCGCAGGCCAGCCAGCGAGTCGCGCATCTCGCGCGGGTAACGCATGTTGATCGGGAAGCGCTGCAGGCCTTCGACCGTCTCGCCAATGTTGTCGCCGCCCACGGCCGCGCTGATGACCGACTGCACATCGGCGATGTTCATGCCATAACGTGCTGCCGCGTCGCGGTTGATGTTGACGTCCACATAACGGCCGCCAGTCAGCCGCTCGGCCAGTGCGCTGCTGACACCGGGCACGTCCTTGAGCACGCGTTCGATATCGGCAGTCACGCGGTCGATGGTGGCCAGGTCGTTCCCGGCCACCTTCACGCCCACCGGGCGCTTGATGCCGGTGGCCAGCATGTCGATACGGTTGCGTATCGGCGGCACCCAGATGTTGGACAGCCCTGGCACGTTGACGATCCGGTCGAGTTCCTCCACCAGCTTGTCCTGGGTCATGCCGGCGCGCCACTGCTCACGCGGCTTGAACTGGATCATGGTCTCGAACATCTCCAGTGGCGCCGGGTCGGTGGCAGTTTCGGCGCGGCCGGCCTTGCCATACACGCTGGCGACTTCCGGCACGGTTTTGATCAGCCGGTCGGTCTGCTGCAGCAGTTCACCGGCCTTGCCAGCGGAGAGGCCCGGCAGGGCCGACGGCATGTAGAGCAGATCGCCCTCGTCCAGGCGCGGCATGAACTCACCACCGATGTGCTGCAGTGGCCAGATGCTGACCACCAGCACCCCGGCGGCGAGCGCCAGCGTCAGCCGGGGCGCGCGCAATACCGCGTCGAGCAACGGGCGGTAGACGGCGATCAGCATCCGGTTGAGCGGATTCCTGTTTTCGGGCGGTATCTTTCCGCGGATCAGATAACCCATCAACACCGGGATCAGCGTCACGGACAGCGCCGCGGCAGCGGCCATGGCGTAGGTCTTGGTGAAGGCCAGCGGCGCGAACAGCCGGCCCTCCTGGGCCTCGAGCGTGAACACCGGGACGAAGGACAGGGTGATGATCAGCAGCGAGAAGAACAGCGCCGGCCCGACCTCGGCCGCGGCGTCACCGATCACCTTCCAGCGCGTCTCTCCTTCCAGCCGGCCGTCGGGATGCGCGTGGCTCCAACGCTCCAGGTGCTTGTGCGCGTTCTCGATCATCACCACCGCCGCGTCGACCATCGCACCGATCGCAATGGCGATGCCGCCGAGCGACATGATGTTGGCGTTGACCCCCTGGTAACGCATCACGATGAAGGCCGTCAGGATGCCCAGCGGCAGCGAGATGATCGCCACGAAGGCCGAGCGCAGGTGGAACAGGAACAGGAAACACACCACCGCGACGACCAGGAATTCCTCGAGCAGCTTGAAGCCG
>JANOUM010000289.1:0-1987 GCA_031416855.1 Rhodoferax sp.
TGACGCCGGCGCAACCCACCCAGGCGATCTTCTCGCCGGCCTCCAGCGCCTCGCGGCCGGCCCTCGTGCTGCGTTTGGCCACTGCCGTCTGCACATTCGCCAGCAACACGTCGCGCGCCAGGGTGGACTTTCCCGAGCCGCTGACCCCGGTTACCGCCACCAGCCGCCCCAGCGGGACCTGCACCGTGACGTCGTGCAGGTTGTGCAGGCGCGCACCGCGCACCACCAGAGCGGGCTGCGCCGGCTCCAGCATGCTGCGCCGCAACTGCACCGGATGTTTCATGGCATGCAGCAGGTAACGCCCAGTCTGCGAATCGGCGCTGCGCATCACGCGCTCCAGCGTGCCTTCGGCCACCAGCGTGCCGCCGCGTTTGCCGGCGCCGGGGCCGATGTCGATGATGTGGTCGGCATGGCGGATGGTGTCCTCGTCGTGCTCCACCACCACCAGGGTGTTGCCCTTGTCGCTCAGGCTCTTGAGTGCGGACAACAGGATTTTGTTGTCACGCGCATGCAGGCCGATGGTCGGCTCGTCGAGCACGTAACACACGCCCTGCAAGTTGCTGCCGAGCTGCGCCGCCAGGCGGATGCGTTGTGCCTCGCCGCCACTGAGCGTGGGGGCACCGCGGTCAAGCGTGAGGTAACCCAGACCCACCTCTTCCAGGAACAGCAGGCGGCTGCGGATCTCAGGCACCAGGTCGCGCGCGATGTCATTCTCGCGCTGGCTCATGCGGCCGGCCACCTGCAGGGTTTCGACCCATTTGCGCACGTTGGTGACACTCAGCCGCGCCAGTTCGGTGATCGCGATACCAGCCAGCGGCACGGCATCCGCAGCGACGAAGTGGGCCTGGACGCCGAAACGCACCGCCCGCGCTGTCGCATTCAGCCTTGCGCCGTGGCAAGCCGGGCAGGCATCGAGCGCAACGTCCTCAACCTCCACCTCGGCGAAGGTCTGCTCGCGCCCACCATGGTCATCGTCGCGCACCGAGTCGTCCAGCGCCTTGCGCTGCTCCCGGGTCAGGCGCACGCCGGTACCCACGCACTCCGGGCACCAGCCGTGTTTGCTGTTGTAGGAGAACAGCCGAGGGTCCAGTTCTGCGTAACTGGTGCTGCATACCGGGCAGGCGCGTTTGATCGAAAACGCCAACAACTTGCCAATGTCCGCAGTCGGGGTACCCGCGAGCATCGCAACGCGCAATCCGGTCAGTTCACTCAGCACATGCACGACACCCTTGCCATGCTCCAGCGCACTGGCCAGGGCCTCGCGCAGCCCGGCCTCGTTCTCGGCCGTCACGTCCAGGCTCATGACCGGCAACTCGATGGTGTGTTCCTTGAAGCGGTCGATGCGCGGGAAACCGGTGGTCGGCAGAAAGTTCCCGTCCACCCGCAAATGGGTGAACCCGCGCGGGCGCGCCCAGTCGGCCAATTCGGTGTAGACGCCCTTGCGGTTCATGACCAGGGGGGCCAGCAGACCGATGTGCTGCCCGCGGAAAGTACGCATCAATTGCGCCACGATGCTGTCGGGTGTTTGTGGTGCCACCGCCGCACCGTCCCGGGTGCAATGCTGCACGCCCAGCTTCACGTACAACAGGCGCAGGAAGTGCCAGACCTCGGTCGCCGTGCCGACCGTGGACTTGCGTCCGCCGCGCGACAGGCGTTGCTCGATCGCCACCGTCGGCGGGATGCCGTACACCGCGTCCACCTCGGGGCGGCCGGCCGGCTGCACGATGCTGCGCGCATAGGCGTTGAGCGACTCCAGGTAACGGCGCTGGCCTTCGTTGAACAGGATGTCGAAGGCGAGTGTCGACTTGCCCGAACCGCTGACGCCGGTAACCACACTGAACTTGCCGCGCGGTATGTCGACCGACAGCGAGCGCAGGTTGTGCTCCTTGGCGTTGACGATCTGGATCGCGTCCGAGCGCGGGGCCATGACATAGGGCGCGCGCGCCTCCTGCACCGCGTGGGCGCCCAGGCCGACCGCGCTGTCGTA
>JANOUM010000290.1:0-5297 GCA_031416855.1 Rhodoferax sp.
TAGCAGAACATCTCGATCGCCAGGCGTGCATCGCGGTTCGATGCAGCGGCTTCATGCAGACGCCGCATGTCGCCACTGAGCCCCGATATCCCCAGCAGGCCAGAGCGGTTATCGACCAGCGCTTCGAACCTGGCGGCATCGAACTTCTTCTCGCGCATCAGGTACACAAGCACACCGGGATCGAGATCGCCACTGCGCGTGCCCATGATGACGCCGCCGCTGGGCGTCATGCCCATGCTGGTGTCGATCGACAGGCCAGCCTTCACCGCGGTGATGCTGGCACCGTTGCCGAGGTGGGCGATGACCAGCCTCTGCGGCAAAGCGTCGCCGAGTTGACGCACGATGGATTCAAGCGACAAGCCGTGAAACCCGTAGCGTTGCATGCCGTCCGACAGCAGTTCCCTCGCGATGGGCAGGACACGGGCCACATCGGGCAAGCCGACATGAAACTGGGTGTCGAAACACGCGACCTGGGGGACACCGGGAAAGTGCACTTGGGAGAAGCGGATGAGGGCCAGCGCCGCCGGTGCGTGCAGCGGCGCGAAGGCGGCGGCGGCTTGCAGCTGCCGCAGCACCGCATCGTCGACGCGGCAATGCTGCCGCAGCGCAGGCCCGCCATGCACGATGCGGTGCCCGATGGCGTCTGGTGGCGGCATCCCGGAGGCTGCGAGAACGCCAGCGACACGGGTCATCGCGTCCGGATCGTCAGCCGTCGAGACGCTCTCGCCGAACAACTTCTCGGCCCCTGCAGCATCGACGCGATACAGGCCAAACTTGAGCGAGGACGAGCCGCTGTTCAGCGCAAGGATGTTCAGCGCGTTCACAGGTCGGTCTTCGCGGGCGACCAGCGCCAGTCCAGGATCTCGGGCATGTCGTCGCCATGTTCGGCGATGTAGCGCTTGTGGCGTTGCAGGGTCGCGTTAAACCGTGCGGTCTCCGCCTCGACCCGGTCTGCAAGCCTCGGGATGCGCCGGATCGCGTCCAGTGCCAATTGATAGCGGTCCACGCTGTTGAGTACCACCATGTCGAACGGCGTCGTCGTGGTGCCCTCTTCCTTGTAGCCGCGCACATGGATGTTGTCGTGGTTGCGCCGCCGGTAGCTCAGCTTGTGAATGATCGCCGGGTAGCCGTGGAAGGCGAAGATCACCGGCTTGTCGGTGGTGAACAGGGCATCGAATTCGTGGTCTGCCAGTCCGTGGGGATGTTCTGACGGCGGCTGCAACACCATCAGGTTGACGACGTTGACGAAGCGGATGCGAATGTCGGGCACATAGCTGCGCAGCAGGGTCACGGCGGCCAGCGCCTCCAGCGTCGGCACGTCGCCGGCACACGCCATCACGACGTCAGGGTCGACCTGACCAACACCCGCATCGTTGCTGGCCCATTCCCACACGCCCGCGCCAGCCGCACAGTGGCGCACGGCTGCGTCCATGTCCAGCCACTGCGGCGCCGGTTGCTTGCCGGCGATGATCAAGTTGACGTAGTTGCGGCTGCGCAGGCAGTGGTCGGCCACCGACAGCAGCGTGTTGGCGTCGGGCGGCAGGTAGATGCGTACCACGTCAGCCTTCTTGCTGGCCACGTGGTCGATGAAGCCGGGGTCCTGATGCGAAAAGCCGTTGTGGTCCTGCCGCCAAACGTGCGAAGTGAGCAGGTAGTTCAGCGACGCGATGGGCTTGCGCCAGGGAATCTGACTGCATACCTTCAGCCACTTGGCGTGCTGGTTGAACATCGAATCGATGATGTGGATGAAGGCCTCGTAACACGAGAACAGGCCGTGGCGGCCGGTGAGCAGGTAACCCTCGAGCCAGCCTTCGCACAGGTGTTCGCTCAGCACTTCCATCACGCGGCCGTTGGCGCTGAGGTGGTTGTCCCGCTCCTCTTGCACCCCGTCCAGCCATACCTTGCCCGACACCTCGAACACCGCATCCAGCCGGTTCGACGCCGTTTCGTCCGGACCGAAGATGCGGAAGTTGGCCGCCTTCAGGTTGAGCCGCATCACGTCGCGCAGGAACCTGCCAAGGACGCGAGTGGCCTCGGCTTCGACGGCGCCTGGCTCGGGTACCGCAACGGCGTAGACGCGGAACGAAGGCATGTCCAGCGGCTTCAGCAACGCGCCCCCGTTGGCGTGCGGGTTGCAGCCCATGCGGCGCTGGCCCGTCGGTGCCAACGTTGCCAACTCGTCAAGGAACCGACCGTCCTCGTCGAACAGTTCCTCGGGCCGGTAACTCTTGAGCCAACTTTCGAGCTGCCGCACATGCCCGCCGGTCTTGAACTCGGCAATGGGCACCTGGTGCGAGCGCCAGCTGCCTTCAACCGGCTTGCCGTCGACGCGCTTCGGTCCCGTCCAGCCTTTGGGTGTGCGCAAGACGATCATCGGCCAGCGCGGGCGTGGCATGGGCTGCCCCGGGTCGAGCGCTCGCGCCTGCTGTTGAAACTCGCGTATTTGCGCCAGCGCCGCATCCAGCGCGCCGGCCAACGCCTGGTGCACGTGCGCCGGGTCGTCGCCCTCGACGAAATACGGCTCGTGGCCGTAGCCGCGCATCAGGTCGGTCAACTCTTCCCGGCTGATGCGCGCCAGCACCGTGGGGTTGGCGATCTTGTAGCCATTAAGGTGCAGGATCGGCAGCACCGCACCGTCGCGCGCGGGATTCAGGAATTTGTTGGAATGCCAGCTCGCCGCCAGCGCGCCGGTCTCGGCCTCGCCATCACCGACGACGCAGGCTACGATGAGTTCGGGGTTGTCGAATGCAGCGCCATAAGCATGGGCCAACGAGTAGCCTAACTCGCCCCCTTCATGGATCGAGCCTGGCACTTCGGGCGACACATGGCTGGGGATGCCCTGCGGCCACGAGAACTGCCGAAACAGCCGCTGCAGGCCATTGCGGTTGCGTTCAATGGCTGGGTAATGTTCGGTGTACGAGCCTTCCAGATAGCTGTGCGCCACGATGCCCGGCCCGCCGTGGCCCGGGCCCATGACGTAAATCATGTTCAGGTAGTTCTCTTTGATCAGCCGGTTCAGGTGAACGTAGATTAGGTTCAAACCCGGTGTCGTGCCCCAATGGCCGAGCAGGCGCGGCTTGATGTCCGCGAGCGTGAGCGGGCGCTCGAGCAGCGGGTTGTCTTGCAAATAGATCTGCCCGACCGACAGGTAGTTCGCCGCACGCCAATAGGCGTCGATCTTCTGCAGGGTGTCAGGGGTCAAGGAATCGGACATGGGCGCCTTCCAGGATGATTGACCTTTACGGTGGGGCGCAGGGGAAATCGCCACATCGACGATAGCCTGCGCCTCTTGCAAGATGCGCTGCAGGTGGTCTGCCCCCACAAAGCTCTCGGCGTAGATCTTGTAGATGTTCTCGGTGCCGGACGGCCGCGCGGCGAACCAGCCGCTGGTGGTGTTGACCTTGATGCCGCCGATAGGCTTACCGTTGCCCGGTGCGTGGCCTCGAGGAAGCTTGCATGCGCATGTGCAAGCCGACAACCGTAGGAAGGCGGCGCTGAATGACGTAGGAGCGGACTGAGGCTGACGCCCGGCGTTCGTCAGCCCTGCCACGGCAAACGCCGACTCGATGGTCTTGGTCAGCCTGCTTGATGGCCTTGGTGACGACGCTGACGCAGTAGCCTTGAAACTGTCCGCATTATTCATCGTCGGCCTGGAAAGCTCAGCAAGGGCATCGTGAATGCCTTGCAAGCGGGCCACCACTCCAACCGCAACCCCAGGCCGCACACGATGAACGCCGTCATCGCACCCATCCCCAAGCCAGGCGCCCTGCTCGACTGGAGCCTGCCCATCGAGGGCATGATCTGCGCATCGTGCGTGGGGGGCGTCGAGCGCGCCTTGCAGAAGATGCCCGACGTCGTCGATGCCAACGTGAATCTGGCGACCGAGGACGCCGAGGCTTTGGAAGTGGCCCACGGCGTGACGGTGGTGGCCTTCGACAAGACCGGCACCTTGACCGCCGGCAAGCCGGAACTCATCGCAGCCGTGCCGACATCCACAACCTCGGCATCGACTGGCCGAGGTGCCATCTTCTGAGCTGCAATCTGATCCGCCGACAACCGCATCCGCAGAGGCGCCAGCCCTGCCCCTGTCCCTTCCACGTCTGCTGGGCCTGCTGGCTTTCGGCGACGCCCCGGAGGCCAGCGCCGCAGCGGCCGTCAATGCATTGCAAAAGATGGGGCATCCGCTCGGCGCTCATCACCGGCGACAACACGGGCAGCGCTTGCGTTCGGTTTGCTGATCCCGGTGATCGCCGGTGCGGCGATGGCTTTCAGCAGTGTCAGTGTGGTCGGCAACGCGCTGCTGCTGCGGCGCTGGAAAGGAGCCCCGTGATGAATGGCAAAGAATGGGAGCGCGCCGATGAAGGGCGCTGAGCAATTCAACATCGGCGAGGCCGCCTCGCGTTCGGGCGTCTCGGCCAAGATGGTGCGGCACTGCGAGTCACTCGGCCTGCTGCCGACGGTGGCGCGGACCGACTCGGGTTACCGGCGCTACAGCGACAAGGAAGTGCACACGCTTCGTTTCATACGCCGTGCGCGCAATCTGGGTTTCAGCATGGCCGAGATTGCCGAATTGTTGAAGCTCTGGCAGAACCACCGCCGCGCCAGCGCCGATGTGAAGCGCATTGCCCAGCGGCATGTGGCTGACTTGGAGCGTCGTATGGCGGCGATGGCTGAAATGCGCGATTCTCTGAAGCACCTGGCCGACTGCTGCCAGGGTGACCAACGCCCAGATTGCCCGATCATTGAGGACTTGGCTGGCCTGAATCACAGTGCGCTCTGATGCGCGTTGAAGTCGTCGTTGTCACGATTCGGCAAACAGCCGGCGAATCTCCACCAGGCGCAACTGGGCGGCCTTCTCACCCGCCTCGATCAGCCAGTCGCGGCTGCCCAGCCGCAACTGTGACGACGTGCGAATCTGCGGCGTGATGACCAGATCGGCCAGTGCGCGCTCGGCCAGCAGCTGTCGCCAGCCAGACACGATCAGCGACTGGAACAGCATCAAGATGGGGCTCGACATCTCGGAGTGCGCGGGCGGGTACACGACATCGATCGCCAGGACGCGCATGGCGCCCAGACGGCGCGCAGCCAGTACCGGCGTATCGCCATTGTTCAGCGGGACGACATCGCCACTTTCCATGTCTGCGGCCACGGCGGCAAAGGCCAGTGGCAAGCGCTCGATCGGCAGCGGCAGGTGTTGTCGCAAGACCTGCAGCGCGCTCATTTCGCCGGACGTCATGCCCGATGCGAACAGCGCACCGACCATGGCGCCTGCGCTTGAGCCCACGACAAGGTCAGGC
>JANOUM010000291.1:0-8374 GCA_031416855.1 Rhodoferax sp.
TCCGTATGGAACTGGCCGGTCTTGCCGGTGATGCCCTGGGTAATGACTTTGGTGTCTTTGTTGATCAGAATGCTCACGGCAACTCCTACTTTTGGATAGCGGCAACGACTTTTTGCGCTGCTTCGGCCATGGTGTCGGCACTGATGATCGGCAGGCCTGACTCGGCCAGCATCTTTTTGCCCAGATCCTCGTTGGTACCCTTCATGCGCACCACCAGCGGAACATTCAGGTTGGTGGCCTTGCAGGCCGTTATCACGCCGGTGGCGATGGTGTCGCATTTCATGATGCCGCCAAAGATGTTCACCAGGATCGCCTTGACCTGTGGGTTCTTCAGCATGATCTTGAAGGCTTCGGTCACCTTCTCCGGGGTGGCGCCGCCGCCCACGTCCAGGAAGTTGGCCGGCTCCGCGCCATACAGCTTGATGGTGTCCATGGTGGCCATCGCCAGGCCGGCTCCGTTGACGAGGCAGCCGATATTGCCGTCCAGGCTTATGTAGGCCAGGTCGAACTTGCTGGCCTCGACTTCGGCCGGATCCTCTTCGTCCAGATCGCGGTAAGCCACGATCTCCTGCTGACGGAAAAGCGCATTGGCATCGAAGTTGAACTTGGCGTCCAGCGCCTTGATGCCGCCATTGCCTTCCAGGATCAGCGGGTTGATTTCCACCAGCGAGGCGTCAGAATCCATGTAGCACTTGTAGAGCTTCTGAAGTACGTCGACGCATTGCGCCGTGGAACCGGCAGGGACACCGATGCCATTGCTGAGCTCGGTGGCCTGGGTCAGCGTGAGGCCCAGGGCCGGGTCGACGAAGACCTTGAGAATTTTTTCCGGTGTTGCATGGGCCACCTCTTCAATGTCCATGCCGCCTTCCGAGGACGCCATCAGGGCGACCCGCTGTGTCGCGCGGTCGGTGACGGCGGACACGTAGTATTCATGTCGGATGTCGGCACCGTCTTCGATCAGCAATCGGCGCACTTTCTGGCCAAGCGGACCCGTCTGGTGCGTCACGAGCTGCATGCCGAGGATTTCCGTTGCCAGTTTGCGGACTTCGTCCATCGAACGCGCCAGCTTGACGCCTCCACCCTTGCCGCGACCGCCGGCATGGATCTGTGCCTTCACGACCCAGACCGGGCCGCCAAGCTTTTGCGCCGCCTCGACCGCTTCCTGCACCGTGAACGCAGCAATGCCGCGGGGTACCGGCACACCAAATTTGCGCAAGATTTCCTTGCCCTGGTATTCGTGAATCTTCATGAGGTCTCTCTCGGAATAGGAAACAACCCACCTGGCCGGCGAAACCAGCGTCTCGGCGATTGGCGGCGGACACCGAAGCGATCAAATGTATCATGCTGCAACGCACCAAACTGAGCCCGGGCTTACAGTCGAAGGCAACGCCCAATCCCGCACAAAAACGGAGACTACGATGGCCAAGGTATTCATAGACGGCGAAGCCGGCACCACCGGGTTGCAGATCCGGGAGCGCCTCCAATCCATGGCCGGCGTGGAACTGGTCAGTATTGCCGCTGAATCACGCAAGGATCCGGATGCCAAGCGCGCACTGATGGCGCAGGTGGACCTGGTCGTCCTGTGCCTGCACGACGCGGCGGCCGTTGAATCGGTCGCGATGATCGACGCTGCGGCGGCGGCAACCGGCAAACCGGGTCCGCGCGTGATCGACGCATCCACCGCACACCGCACGGCTGCCGGCTGGGTGTATGGATTTGCGGAGCTTGCGTCCGCACAGGCGGATGCCGTGCGCAAGGCGATGCGGGTCACCAACCCGGGGTGTTATGCCACCGGCGCAATCGCATTGCTCCGGCCCCTGGTGGATGCGGGGCTGGTTCCGCGCGACTTCCCCGTGGCCTTGCCGTCCGTGAGCGGTTATTCCGGCGGCGGGCGAACCATGATCGAGGCCTATGAGTCCGGCGTGGCGCCGCCTTTCGAGGTTTACGGGCTGGGGCTCAAGCACAAGCACATCCCCGAGATCATGCGCTACACCGGCTTGAGCCGGCGTCCGATCCTGATACCGTCGGTGGGCAATTTCCGCCAGGGGATGCTGATCCAGTTGCCTTTGCACCTCGACCAGTTGCCCGGAAAACCGTCCGCCAAAGATTTGCACCACGCCCTGGCCGCCCACTATGCGGGTAGCGAATGGGTCACTGTCGAACCGGCTACGCCAGACGGCAAGCTCGATGCGATTGCGCTGCGCGACACCGACAAGATGGAACTGCGGGTGTTCGCCAATGACGGCGCGAGTGATGGGTTCCAGCAGGCGGTCGTGGTGGCGCGGCTCGACAACCTCGGCAAGGGTGCCAGCGGTGCCGCGGTACAGAACCTGAAACTGATGCTCGGCCTGTAGCAAGGGCCACGCGCCGACCGAAGCGCGCTCAGGTCGGGTCGTCGTCTACGGCGCTGTCGTCATCCAGCGATCCGGACACCACCCGGCGGATCGTGTCGCTGCCAAAGCCGCGTGCCGCAAGAAATCGCATCTGGCGCGCGCGCTGAGCGGGGCCTGGCGCGGCCATGCTGTCAGCGCAGGGCGATCGGGCGGCGCCGAACTTCCTGCGCCAGACCTCCTGCGCCCGATCGAGCTCGGTTACCTGCAACCTGGCAACCGCCTCCTGAACCAGTGCGGGATCCAGGCCCTTTTGCTGCAATTCATGGCGGATGCGCGCGACGCCCAGGCGCGACGCACGGCGGTGGATCACAGACTCCAGCACACGCTGCCCACTGATGAACCCCTTGGCCTGCAAGGCGTCGAGGACGGGCACCAGGTCGTCGGGATGCTGGGCATGGGGCGCGAGTTTGCGCTCGAGTTCCGCCCGGGAATGCTCGCGCGCGCCGAGCAGGCGAAGTGCCCGCCCGGTGAGGGACAGCGGCGGCATGGCCATGGTAAGGTGCCCCGGCGCGCTACCTGGCTTCTGCGCGCCGCAGGCCTGCCCCGTGCCTAGTCGGCTGCCTTCTTGGCCGCCTTGGCGGGTTTGGCCTCTGAATCGATGGCTTCGGGCAGCAGGGGAATACCCAGCGATTCGCGCACCTTGTTCTCGATCTCGCGCGACAACTCGGGGTTCTCGCGCAGGAATTCGCGCGCGTTGTCACGGCCCTGGCCGATCTTTTCGCCGTTGTACGCATACCAGGCACCGGACTTATCCAGAATGCGCGCGTTCACACCCATGTCGATGATTTCACCCTGGCGGCTGATGCCCTCGCCGAACAGGATGTCGAACTCGGCCGTCTTGAACGGGGAGGCTACCTTGTTCTTGACCACCTTGACCTTGGTCTCGTTGCCGATGGCTTCGTCACCCTTCTTGATGGTGCCGGTGCGGCGGATGTCGAGGCGGACCGAGGCGTAGAACTTCAGTGCATTACCCCCGGTGGTGGTCTCGGGGCTGCCGAACATCACGCCGATTTTCATGCGGATCTGGTTGATGAAGATGACCATGCAGTTGGTCTTCTTGATGTGGGCGGTCAGCTTGCGCAGCGCCTGGCTCATCAGGCGCGCCTGCAGGCCGGGCAGCGAATCCCCCATTTCACCTTCGAGTTCCGCTTTGGGGGTGAGCGCCGCCACCGAGTCGACGACGATCAGGTCGACCGCGCCCGAGCGCACCAGCGAATCCACGATTTCCAGTGCCTGCTCGCCGGTGTCGGGCTGGCTGATCAGCAGGTCCTGCAGGTTGACGCCGAGCTTCTGGGCGTACTGGATGTCCAGCGCATGTTCGGCGTCGACAAAGGCGCACTGCCCACCGGTTTTCTGCATCTCGGCGATCGCCTGCAGGGTGAGTGTGGTCTTGCCCGAGGACTCCGGGCCGTAGATCTCGATCACCCGGCCGCGCGGCAGGCCACCGACGCCCAACGCGATATCGAGTCCAAGCGACCCGGTCGACACCACCTGGATGTCCTCGATCACCTCACCCTCGCCCAGGCGCATGATGGTGCCCTTGCCAAACTGTTTTTCAATCTGGGCCAGCGCTACCTGCAATGCCTTGGCCTTTTCGGTGCTGGTGGAAGTGATGGCTCTGACTGCGGTGTCCATGAAAATCTCCTTTGAAAACAATTGACTACGTGAAATTTAGTGTCTGTTATTAATAACAGGCTGGGTATGTAAACAGTAGTTTAAGTGGGTTGATTGAAACTTGGCAAGAAGATTTTTAGTCAATTTGATTTACCATTAACCCATGCCCGCGCTGCTCGAGAACGACACCTGGCGCCAGACCCACCTCGGCCGCCTGCTGGCCATGGCCTCGGCGCGTTTCGATACCCGTGTGCTGGCGCTGATGGCCCACGACAACGATCTGACCCTGGCACTGTCCCATCTGGCTGCCCGTGGCGCACTGACGTCCTCCCATGTGCAGATCACCCGCCACCTGCCGCTTGCCGGTTGCAGCCTGACCGGGTTGGCCGGCCGCGCGGGCGTGACGAAACAGGCGATGGGCAAACTGGTCGACCAATGTGCCGCCTGGGACCTGGTGCAGCGCCTGCCCGACCCGCGCGACGCGCGCGCACTGCGGGTGGTGTTCAGCGCCACCGGGAGGCTGTGGCTGGACGCCTACCAGCGGGCGGTCCGGCAGGCAGAGGGCGAGTTCCGCCAGGCGGTTGGGCCGGAGGTGGCCACCGTGGTCCACCTCGGGCTGGAGGCCTACGCGAGCTGACCGCCCCCCACCGGGGCGCCGGCCTAGAATGCGCCGACACGCCGGATAGCCATGGACCACATGGCCAAACCACCAGACGGAGACCAGCATGCGCATCCTGATTGCCGAAGACGACAGCGTGATAGCCGATGGCCTGTTGCGTGCCCTGCGCGCCACCGGCGCCGCGGTCGACCATGTGACCAGCGGGACCGAGGCCGATGCGGCCCTGATGACGAACAAGGAGCTCGACCTGCTGATCCTCGACCTGGGCCTGCCCAAGATGCACGGCCTGGAAGTGCTGCGCAAGCTGCGCGCGCGCGGGTCGTCGCTGCCGGTGCTGATCCTGACAGCGGCCGACAGCGTGGAGGAGCGCGTCAAAGGGCTGGATCTCGGCGCCGACGACTACATGGCCAAGCCGTTCAGCCTGCAGGAAATCGAGGCACGGGTGCGCGCGTTGGTGCGCCGGCGCATGGGCGGCGCCAGCGACAGCATCCGGCATGGCCCGCTGGTCTACGACCAGGCGGGCCGGGTGGCCAGCATCGACGGCAAGATGATCGACCTCTCGGCCCGCGAACTGGGTCTGCTGGAAGTGCTGCTGCAACGCGCCGGCCGCATGGTCAGCAAGGACCAGCTGGTGGAGCGGCTGTGCGAGTGGGGCGAGGAGGTCAGCAACAACGCGATCGAGGTCTACATCCATCGCCTGCGCAAGAAGATCGAGAAGGGCCCGATCCGCATAGCCACAGTGCGCGGTCTGGGTTATTGCCTCGAGAAGATCCCGGGGTAGGGTGTGAAGCTCTTCCAGTCCGAGCAGCGCTCGCTGTTTGGCGAGATTCTGGACTGGATGTTGACGCCGTTGCTGCTGTTGTGGCCGATCAGTCTGGTACTGACCTGGCTCGTGGCCCAGAGTGTGGCCGGCAAACCGTTCGATCGCGCCCTGGAATACAACGTGGGAGAGTTGGCCAGCCTGGTCAAGGTGCAGAATCGGCAGGTGTCGTTCAGCCTGCCCTTGCCGGCGCGTCAGCTGCTGCGCGCCGACGAGTCGGACACGGTCTTCTACCAGGTCCTCGGGGCGCGTGGCGAACACCTGAGCGGTGAGCGCGACCTGCCGCTGCCGCCGGATGACGAAGCACCATTCTTTGGCGAGGTCCGCATCCGCGACGCCGAGTTCAACGGGGTGGACGTCAGGGTCGCCTATACCTGGGTCAAGCTGGAGCTGCCCCAGGCACGGCCGGCCCTGGTCCAGGTGGCCGAAAGCCTGGAGAAACGCTCGGTGCTGGCGACCGAAATCGTCAAGGGCGTGATGCTGCCGCAGTTCATCATCCTGCCGCTGGCCGTGTTGCTGGTATGGGTCGGCCTGGCCTATGCCATCAAGCCCTTGAACCGGCTGGAAGAACGCATCCGTGCCCGCAGGCCGGACGACCTGAGCCCGCTGGATGAACGGTCGATCCCGCTGGAGGTGGTTCCGCTCGTGGCATCGGTGAACGACCTGCTGCAGCGACTGAAGAATTCGATCAGCCACCAAAAGCGTTTTCTGGCCGACGCGGCGCACCAGCTCAAGACTCCGCTGACAGGTTTGCGCATGCAGGCCGACCTGGCGCAGCGCGAAGGCGCCAGCGCCGTCGAACTCAAGCTGTCGCTGCGCCAGATCGGCGAAGCCAGCAAACGCGCCACCCATACCGTGAACCAGCTGCTGGCGCTCGCCCGCGCCGAGGAGGGTGGTAGCACGATGACCCGCCAGAGCTGCGACCTGGCCCAGTTGACGATCGAAGTGGTTCAGGATTGCCTGCCCCGGGCCATGGACAAGGCGATCGACCTCGGATACGAAGGCATCCAGCCCGGCGCGGACGGTGCCAGCCTGCTGGGCAATCCGACACTGCTCAAGGAGATGGTGCGCAACCTCGTCGACAACGCGATCAACTACACCCCCTCCAGCGCTGAACAGCCCGGCGTGATCACCGTTCGCGTGCTCGCCGATCCGTTCGGCAAGATCCAGATGGTGCAGGTGGAGGATTCGGGTCCCGGCATCCCGCCGGCCGAACGCGAACTGGTGTTCAAGCCGTTCTACCGTGCGCTGGGCAGCGACGTCGATGGATCCGGCCTCGGGCTGCCGATCGTGATCGAGATCGCGCACATCCATGGCGGCAGCGTCAGCCTGGAGGACGCGCAGCCCGGACGTCTGCCGCCGGGCGCGCGCTTCACGATCCGGATCGACCAAGCCGCTGGGTAAGCGACGCGTAAGGCAGCGGAAGTCCTCGTTCAGCGCCGGGGGGCCGTATCGTCGGCCCAGTTCCGGATCTTGCAGTCATCTGCCCCGGTGCTTGCACGCACCGCGGCGGTAAGGATTGCAGCCGGACTTGCCGAGGATTCGAGCAACTGGTGGACCCGTAGCAGCCGATCTCGGCGGCGTCGATCCCGATGCATGGCATACGGCCCTCGATGGTTGCGGGCCAACCGACCATCGACTGGGTGTTGCCGGCGTTCCAGGCCGTTGCCAAGAACGCCGTGTGGTGGCCCACACCGCGGGCCTTCGGCATGCGCTTCCTGCCGCTCAAGGAGGCCCGCACCACACCGCCCTGGGCAATGAAACTGTGACGGCCCGGGTGTTCCTCAAACCCATTTCGCTGCTGGGCGACAACAGCATCGACACGTTGGGGTAGGCGCGGGCTGCCACGCAGGACACCTACTACGCGCGCGTCCAGGCGTCCAGCAAAAGCCGCCCAGGGTCACGCGGGTGGCTTATTTGCAGCTGCGCAGGGGCTTGCCGCCCAGGGCGGTCTTGAGCTCGTCGAGTTTGAGGCGCACGGTGTCGTCCACCACCGGCAGCCGGAACAGATGACCGCGTCGCTCGGGATGCTCCAGCACCACGGACGCGGTGCGTACCCCGCGCTGGCTTAACTGGGCCAGCTCGGTGCGCGCCCGCTCCTCGGTATCGAAACCGCCCAGCGACAGCCCGAAATCCAGCGCCGCGTTGTTCAACGGCTCGAAGCGCAGGTTCAACGAGGCGACCTCACTGCGCTTTTTGGCCAGTGTCTGCGCATCCGGGTATTTGCCGAGGTAGACGATCCAGCGCGCCGGCTCGACCACGCTCTCGAGCGACCAGTTGCCGACAGGCAATGCGACCTGGGCGGCCTGGCGCAAGCTTGCGGCCTGGGCGTCGTCCAGCAACACTGACTGCAGGCAATCACCGGGACGCGCCGCGCCCTGGACCACCAAGTCTACGCGGCCTGCCTCGTCGTTGGACAGGATGCGCACCAGTTGCGGCTGGATCTGCTGCGCCACGCGCTGCGGCTCAGTTTGTAGCGCGGGACCAAACCCATACGAACGCAGTAGATGGTGCGACCACGCGAAATAGACGCCGTTGAGCAGGGCCAGGAGCAACACCAGAGAACGCGCCATGGCTCAGGGTGGCACCACGCGGGCAGGAAAACCGGCTGATGCAACGGCTGCGCGGACACTCACTTCGGAGCTGGTGATCGTCTTCATGCCCGATGAAGTATGCACCAGCAGCCCGCCGCCAGCATCGACGCCGCACGCCACGCCCACCACACCGTCGCTTAGCACCACCGCGCGATCCCGCAGCAGGTCGCGGGTCTTGAAATCGTCCAGGAACGGGGCCAGGCCCTGCGACTCGAAGGCAAGGATGGCGGCCACCAGCGCAGGCGCGATCCGCCACAGGGCGGCCGGCGCGTCGCACTGGGGCAGCAGCTCCAGCAATCCCGCCGGTGCGACCGCCAGCCCCGCCGCCGCCGGC
>JANOUM010000292.1:0-9643 GCA_031416855.1 Rhodoferax sp.
GGGGGCAGCGAGGACACGCCAGTGCCGAGCGTGGGGGCCAGTGCCGCCGCCGGGCCGCCCCAAGGCGGTGCAGCCCCCTCGGGGGGCAGCGAGGACACGCCAGTGCCGAGCGTGGGGGCCCTTTACCCTTCACGTAACCCGCAACAGAACATGGCGGACTTGAAGGCGCAGATCGCGGCCAACGAGAAAGGGGTGCAGGAACTGCGCAGGATGGTCGACAACTTTGGCCTGGACGTGGTGCAGGCCTATATGGGCCATGTGCAGGACAACGCCGAGGAGTCGGTGCGGCGCGTCATCACACGGCTCAAAAATGGCGCCTTCACCCTGCCGCTGGACAATGGCGCACAGATCCAGGTGGCGATCCGGGTGGACGCGGCCGCGCGCAGCGCCGAGGTCGACTTCAGCGGCACGTCGGTGCAGCAGACCAACAACTTCAATGCGCCCACCGCGGTATGCATGGCAGCGGTGCTGTACGTGTTTCGTACGCTGGTGGACGATGACATCCCGCTCAACGCCGGTTGCCTCAAACCGATCAAGGTGATTATTCCGCCCGGTTCGATGCTCAACCCGAATCCGCCCGCCTCAGTGGTGGCGGGCAATGTGGAAACTTCGACCTGCATCACCAATGCCCTGTTCGGCGCCCTGGGCGTGATGGCCGCCAGCCAGTGCACGATGAACAACTTCACGTTCGGCAATACGCGCCACCAGTATTACGAAACCATCTCCGGCGGCTCCGGCGCCGGGTGTGTCACCGACGGTTCAGGCCAAATCGTGGACGGCTTTGACGGCACCAGCGTGGTCCAGACCCACATGACCAATTCGCGCATGACCGACCCGGAGGTGCTGGAGTTCCGCTTTCCGGTGCGGCTGGAGAGTTACGAAATTCGCCTTGGTTCGGGCGGCGCCGGGCGCTGGCGCGGCGGTGATGGGGGCGTGCGCAGGTTGCGCTTCCTGGAGGCCATGACGGCCAGTATCCTGTCCAACGGGCGCATGGTCCCGGCGTTTGGGATGGCCGGCGGCGAGGCGGGCGCATTGGGAATCAACCGGGTGGTACGCCTGGACGGCAGCGTGGAAACACTGGCCCATATCGGACAGACCGAGATGGCGCCCGGTGACATTTTCGAAATCCATACGCCGGGAGGTGGCGGGTTTGGCACACCGGCAGCGACCGCCTGATACGACTTAGCGTTCAAAGGTATAAACCGTTCCCCCTGAGCTTGGCCTGTCCTGAGTCCTGAGCAGCGTCGAAGGGCTCAGCCCGAACGGATCTTGTCGAATGAACGCCACTTGGTATGAGAAGGGCGTTCCGACAGGGGATTGCCGGTGGGTCCGGCCTGAACCGCGCAGGGACCGCGACTGCAGGCCCTGCGCCCTGGCAAATTGGACGGCCGTCGCTTTGTTGACGTCCACCGCTGCGAATGCCATCCCGGCAAATAACAGCGTCATGATGGCGAGGATCTTCGGGAGCTGCCAGAGCCGCTTCCTCCAAGCGCTCACAGCTTCAAGTACCGTCTTTTTTACGGTATTGCGGGAAGTTGCCGTGTCCGATACGGCAACGAACGCGGCAAGGGTGATCACCGCCACATCGGCGAATACGAGTACGTCTACGACTTCACAACAGTAGAGCAACTGCTTGACGACTTCGAACGCGACATAGCGAACTGGAGCTAAACCATGAAAGCGATCATTGAGGTAGTACGCAAGGGTTCAGCCGTTCGAACGGCACGCGAGCAGTTGCTAGCTGCAAGGCAAGGTCGCGCACTGGACTACCGGCTTAGTTTTGAGTCGGCCAAATCACTTTTCGCTGACCTCACTCCAGCTCGACTAGATCTCTTGGATACCCTGCGCAAGGCAGGTCCTTGTAGTGTCTATGCATTGGCCAAGACCTCTGAACGTAACTACTCTAACGTCCACACCGACGTGTCGCGTCTAGGGGAGTTGGGCCTTATCGAGCGAAATGACGACGGCGCTGTATCTGTACCTTACGACGCCGTAGAAATTCTATTGCCGCTGGGCCAAGTAGCGTAGCGCAGTGGCCAACCATTCGCTCAAACGTTAGCTTCCGAATACGCTACCTTGAGCCCGAGATGCACAGCGAATGGCACGAAGTCGCGATCCGCGTGGAGCAGCGTCAGGCCATTCTCAATGCAGTAGGTGGCAATGAGTGTGTCGATAGTCTTGCGGATTGTGACCCCACGCGCTCTGAGCGACCGGCAGTTCGCAGAAGCTCTAACCGCGAGGTCGTACCCAACAAGGTCGACGTGATGAAACGCATCCAGTGTCTTCTTCACCAGTTTGAATTCCCGCTCATCGCGCACGCCTTGCAGGACTTCAGCTGCGATCAAGTCGCCCACTGCGAGGCGGCTACTCCCAAAGTACGAGTCAAGCAGTGCAACCTGTGGGGTGTCCGCGGAGCGGAAGTAATCTATCCAAACCGAGGAGTCGACCAGAATCACCTGTCTGTCCTCATTGCGTCCAAATCACCCTCCCAGGTAATTTTTCCTCTAAGGTCTCTGGCTTTTTCCTGTGCACGCAGCTGTACAAGAGTCTTGAGCCCAAGTTCAACAGCCTCGCGTTTTGTCTTGGCCCCGGTCACCTTCAAGGCATCCTTCATGAGCTTGTCGTCAATCTCAATGTTTGTACGCATGCTGTGTACCTCTCAAGTTCATGGTACACATAGTAGCACGCACCTCCGAGCACGGAAGCCTACCAATCGCTCAACCGGACACTTTGCGGCAGTCCGCGTTTGGCCATCGTTTCATTCTTGGCCAAACACGGCCCACCCCAAAGTGCCGGTTAGCTCAAACGTTAGCGATTCAGCCTGCCCCGGCCGGACTCCGCGCCGATGAGGTCGGGGTGGGCCCAATTTGGCAGGAGCGCGTCGCCCGCCATTAACCAGGGATCGGCGCGCCCTTCGATGTCAAGCCTTGACATCTTCTGATAAAGTCGTTTGCTTCTTTAAGAGGAACAAGTCATGGGAATGAACGTGAACCTCACCCCCCAACTGGAGGCACTTGTACGCTCCAAAGTGAACTCAGGCATGTACACCTCTGCCAGCGAGGTCGTTCGCGAAGCTCTTCGCCTTATGGACGAGCAGGATCGTCTTCGACAAGTGAAGCTTGATGGGTTGCGAAGCGAGGTTCGCAAGGGCCTCGACAGCGGCGTCGGCGAAAAGTGGGACGCGACCGCCGTGAAGGCAAAGGCACGTGCTCGCCATGCGGCCAAACCGACTGTTGCGTAGATGTGGCGCGTGACGCGGCGTCCGCAGGCGGAGGCGGATATTCTCGAAATTTGGGGTTACATCGCCGAAGACAGCGTTGTTGAGGCTGATCGTTGGGTGGACCGGCTGGACGAGAAATTCTCGCTATGGGCTAGCCAACCCATGATGGGACGCAGTCGAGACGAATTGGTGCCCGGAATTCGCAGCCTGGTGTTTGGCCGATACGTCGTGTTCTTTGAGCCCTTGCCCGACGGCATCGATGTCGTTCGAGTCTTGCACGGTTCACGCGATATCGATGCCAGCTTTGAGCTGTGAATTGAAGCGGGTTTCATTCAGGAAGCTTGCAGGGCATGAGATTTTTTCTGGGTCTAGACACCGGTGGTACGTTCACCGACGCGGTGCTTCTGGGTGCGTTGTGATGCACGTTCCAGCCCTAACTGTGGCAGAAGATCGGCCACCTGCCGGTTGTTAAAGGCACGGCAATGGTCCGTATTGGAACTGGCGGTCTGGCACAACTGACCGTGGCCCTGGCCACGGATGTCCGGCGGGAACAGCGACGATCAGGGGCTCACTGGCCAACATTCGGGACCTGACAGCGGCGTTCGACACTGTCGGCCGCAGCAAGCCTATATCCAGATGCCCATCCGCGATTGCCTGCTCAGCCCGGCGGTAGATCGCTGGTCACCGCCTGCTGCCGCAGCCGTCTGGCAAACGTATGCCGCGC
Organism: Rhodoferax sp.; assembly: GCA_031416855.1. Lineage (GTDB taxonomy): Bacteria > Pseudomonadota > Gammaproteobacteria > Burkholderiales > Burkholderiaceae_C > CAISIP01. The sequence goes on from JANOUM010000292.1 coordinate 3,945, forward strand.
GCGCAGCCGCGGGTCGGTCACCACATCGCCCAGCGTTTCGCCCAGCACCATCACCACACCCAGCAGGGGCAGCACCATCATCAGCCCGGCCACGCCGGCCACGGCGCCACCGACAAAGATCATCACCACGGTGAGCAGGGGGTGCAGCTTGAGGCTGCGGCCGATCGTCAGGGGCATGAAGACAAAATCGTCCAGCAGGCGCACCAGGATGAACAGGCCGATCGCGCCATAGGCCGCGCTGGCATCGCCCGGATAGTCGGTCGCTGCCACCATGACGACCAGCAGGCAACCCAGGATGGAGCCGATGTAGGGCACCCAGGCCAGCACCGCAGTCAACAGGCCCAGCAGCAGCGGGGCCGACACGCCGAGCACCCACAAGCCCAGGGCCAGGCACACAGTGTCGAGCAGCGTCAACTTGATCAGGCCCTGGAAGTACAGCCGCGCCGTGTGGTCCACCTTGTCCAGCAGGTAGAGCGTGCGCTCGAAAAACGCGTTGGGTACCGCGCGGCTGAGGAACTTCTTGAAGCGCCAGCCATCGCGCAGGAAGAAGAAGGCCAGGAACGGCGCCAGCATCAGCGAGGGCAGCCAGGCCGCCACCGTGAGTGCGATGTCACCCAGGTAGTTGCTGACCAGCCGGTCGCCCAGGCCGCTGATCTGCTCGGTCAGTTGTTGGCTCAAGTGGGCCTTCGCGGCGAAGGCGAAATTGCGCTCCAGCCAGGCCAGGGTCTCGGCGACAAAACCCAGCCCGCCCTCGATGTAGCGGGTGCCGGATTCCTGCCACGAGGCCAGGTGGCTGCCCAGCCACGGGAAGGTCAACACGCCGAGCAGCGCCGCCAACAGGAACACCGCGGCGCTGACCAGCGTGGCGGAGGTGTCGCGTGTCATGCCGCCGAGCACCAGACGCTGCTGCAACGGGAACAACAGGTAGTAGATGATCAGGCCGAACAGGAACGGCACCACCAGCCACAGGATCTTCTGGAACAAAAAAAGCAGCACGCAGGTGCCCGCGAGGATCGCGCACCAGGCCAGCGGGCCGGAGTGGTAACGCTGCGGTCTCATAACGGACGTGCGGCCCCGCTGGTCGAGGCGCGCAGCCGCGCGCCCAGATGCCGGGCCAACTGCATGGCGATCCTGGAGGCGATCAGCCCGTGGGACTGCATCAGGCCCAGGAAGTCGCCCCGAAACAGCACCAGCAGGGTGCAGTCGTCGGCAGCGCGGGCCTGGGCCGAGCGTGGCGCGTCGTCCAGCAGGGCCAATTCGCCGAAGAACTGGCCGCTACCAAGGGTCGCGATGGCCAGGTCGATCTGCCCCTGGCGACAGATGAGGACCTGGCCTTCGAGCACCAGGTACAGCGCCTCGCCCTGTTCGCCCTCGTCAAATATCACCTCGTCGCGAAGGTAGTTGCGTTCGTGCATGAAACCGTCCACGACCCGGATCTCGCGCCGCGTCAGATCTTTGAACAGACTCATCCGGTTGAGTTCACGCAGGCGTTTGGGGATGGCGCGGTCTGGAAAGAGCTTGAGCATCTGGGATTGCGGGTATGGGGGTCGTCCCGGTTGTAGTGGCAACCCGTGGATTGTGCCTTTCGCGCGCGGTGGCTTCGGCGGTTTTATACTGGATACATGCACAGCCCCCCGGTTCCCGCACCTGCCCAACCTGCTCCCGCTCCAGCCGCTGTGGCGGTGGAGGCGGTGCTGCTCGGTCGGGCCCATGCGCGCCGCCTGCGCGACGTTTACCGCTCTGCCGGCTGGCCCTGCCAGGACAGCCTGGAAGTCGAACTGTTGGCGGCCGGACTCCTGGTGCGCCAGAACACGCCCGAGGGCCGCGAGACCGTGCGCTTGACCGACGCCGGAATCACCCATCTGGCGCTGGCCTTCCAGAAGAACCGCCAGGCCCTGTCGGCCCACGACGCCTTGGTCAGCAGCATCGCGCAGTCCCTGATGCGCACCGGCCGGGTGGTATGGACCAACCTGAGTGCGCGCGCACGGCTGCCCACCGAGCCCGGGGCGCCGGCGCGCTGGAAGGTCTGCAAGCCCGATGTGTTCTCGATCCGCAACACCTCGGTGGCGGCCTACCTGCAGCCGGTGGTGCACGAGATCAAGGTCAGCCGCGCCGACCTGATCGGCGACCTGAAGTCCAGGGACAAGCGCGACAGTTATCTCGAAGTCGGTGGCCAGTGCTGGTATGTACTGGGCAGCGACCGCAAGGGTCGCTCGATCGCGCGGGCCGACGAGGTGCCGACTGAATGCGGCGTGCTGCATGCCGCTTTGGACGGGCAGCTCGAAGTGCTGCGGCACGCTCCGCAGCGCAGCGTGCCCGACCTGCCGTTCGCGCTCTGGATGGCGCTGGCCAAGGCCACGCCCCTGCCGCCGCTGGCCTGGTCGCCATCCGACGACCCCGGCCAGGCCTTGCTGGTGGAGCAAGACGCGCCGTGATGGCCGAGGCCGTGGCGGTCGACGGGGTGTACACGGTCTCGGTGCGCGACCTGTGCGAGTTTGCCGCCAAGGCCGGCGACCTTGATCTGCGCTTCACGCCGTCGCCGACTGCGCAGCAGGGTCGTGAGGGCCATCTGCTGGTGGCGCAGCGTCGCGGCCCGCAACACGAAGCCGAGGTCAGCCTGTCGGGCGATTACCAGGGGCTGCGCGTGCGTGGTCGCGCGGACGGGTACAACCCGCAACGCAACGAACTCGAGGAGGTAAAGACCTTTCGCGGGTCACTGGCCACGATGGCGCCCAACCACCAGGCACTGCATTGGGCGCAGCTGCGGGTCTACGGCTGGCTGATGTGCCGGAGCCGCTCGCTGGCGAACATCACACTGAGCCTGGTGTACCTGGATGTGGTCACGCAGACCGAGCATCCGCTGACACAGGATTGCACTGCACAGGCGCTGGAGCAGTTCTCCCAGAACCTGTGCATGCGTTTTCTTGGCTGGGCGCAATCCGAGTCGGCGCATCGCGTGCTGCGCGACGCCACGCTCGCAGACCTGGAGTTTCCGCAAAAGCCCTTCCGCCCGGGGCAACGCGAACTGGCCGCTGGCGTGTATCGGGCCTGCATGCAGTCGCACCCGCTGCTGGTGCAGGCCCCCACGGGGATCGGCAAGACCATCGGCACCGTGTTTGCGGCGCTGCGCGCCATGCCTGCGCGCGGCACCGACAAGCTGTTCTTCCTGACCGCCAAGACGCCCGGGCGTGCCGTGGCCCTGGAGGCACTGGCCACCATCCGGCGCAGCGGTACGCCGGGACGACCATTCCCGTTGCGGGTGGTCGAACTGGTGGCGCGCGACAAGGCCTGTGAGCACCAGGACAAGGCCTGCCACGGCCAGTCCTGTCCGCTCGCCAGTGGTTTCTACGACCGCCTGGCCGCGGCCAGGCGCGCCGCCGCCGAGTCGGCCTGGCTGGACCGCGCGGCGCTGCGCCGTGTCGCGCTCGAGCATGGCGTGTGCCCGTACTACCTGGGCCAGGAAATGGTGCGCTGGAGCGACGTGGTGGTGGGCGACTACAACTACTACTTCGACCGCAGCGCGATGCTGCATGCCCTGGCGCTGGACGGTGCTTGGCGCATCAGCGTGCTGGTCGACGAGGCGCACAACCTGTACAGCCGCGCCTGCGGCATGTACAGCGCCGACCTGTCACAGGCCGAGACGCTGGCCGTGCGGGCGCATGTGCCGCCGCGTGTGCGGGGTCGGCTGGACGAGCTGCTGCGCCAGTGGCAGGCGCTGCACGACGATCCCACGGTGCAGACGCCCGAGGCCGGCTGGCGGCAACTGGACAGGCTTCCCGAGGACTGGTTGCGTGCACTGCAAAAGTTCAACAGCGGCGTGGGTGAACACCTGCAAGACCATCCCGCCGAGGCGCCCACGGCATTGCTGCCATTCTATTTCCGCACCCTGGGTTTCGCGGCGCTGGCCGACACCTTCGGCGACCATTCGATGGGTGAGTGGGATACCGACGGTGTGCAGAGCGGCCGGTTGATGCTGCGCAATGTCGTCCCGGCCCATTTCATCGAGCCGCGCATCCGCAACGCTGATGCCATCGTGCTGTTTTCGGCCACGTTGCACCCGCTGGGCTACTACACCGATTTGCTCGGCCTGCCCGACACCACGCGCGCCATGGACATCGCCTGCCCATTCCGGCCCGAGCAGTTGAGCGTGCGGATCGTCCCCATCTCGACCCGGCGCGACGACCGGCCGGCTTCGCTGGATGCGCTCGTGGCGGTGTTGTCGGAGCAGTTCCAGCGCGCGCCCGGGAATTACCTGGCCTTCTTCAGCAGTTTCGACTACCTCGACATGGCGCTGGCGGCGCTGCGCCGCCAGCAGCCGTCGATCCCGGTATGGGCCCAGCAACGCCAGATGGCGGAGCCACAGCGCGAGGCCTTCCTGCGCCAGTTCGACCTGGCCGGGCAGGGCATCGGTTTTGCCGTGCTGGGCGGCGCATTCGGCGAAGGAGTGGATCTGCCGGGCCGTCGGCTGATCGGCGCCTTCGTCGCCACCCTGGGCCTGCCGCAGTTCGATCCGGTGAATGCGGCCATCTGCGCGCGCATGCAGGAGCGCTTCGGCCGCGGGCACGACTACACCTATGTGTTCCCCGGCATCCAGAAGGTGGTTCAGGCCGCCGGGCGAGTGATCCGCAACGACACCGACACCGGTTGTCTGGTCCTGCTGGACGACCGTTACCGCGAACGCCGCTACCAGGCCCTGCTGCCGGCATGGTGGCAACTGCAAGGCACCTAAAATCGGGCCTACATGACCGACACCCCCAACCCCACCATCCCCTGCTGCGGCGCCGACGCCGCTGCCGCTGCCGTCACGCAGACGGCTGCCAGCACCGAGACCGTCGCGCAGACTGTCACCGAGGCTGCCGACGTAGCCGAGGCTCCCGACGTACCCGAGGCTGCCGCCCCGGCCGTCGCCGCACCGGTGGCCCGCGCCGCCCGGCCGGACGTGTACCCGGTGCTCGACCAGCTGGCTGCGCTCTATCCGGCACTGTTCGGAGCGGTGTTCCTGCCGCTCAAACGCGGCATCTTCCAGGACCTGCTCGACGCGCATCCCGAATTGTTCCAACGCGACGTGCTCAAGGCCGCCCTGTCGCTGCACACCCGTTCCACGCGTTACCTGACGGCAGTGGCCAGTGGCCAGCAGCGCCATGATCTGCCGGGTCAGGCGGTCGAGGTCATGGCGCCGGAACATGTGCACCATGCGCTGCTCGAAGTGTTCCGCCGCCGCCAAGGCCGCTCCCGGGAGGATCTGCGCCCCAAGCTGCGCAGCCGCATGCTGCAGGCGTTCGTTGCCTCGGGCCTGTCGCGCGAGGCCTACACCGAATTGGTGCGCAGCCGCGACGACGAAGCCAATACCCTGCTCGACGAAGCCCTGGCCGAATCGTCGGAGCGCGCAGCGCGGGGCGAAGCCCTGCTACGCGCCTTCGAGGCCAGCGGCCAGACGGTGGAGGTATTCGCCGACATGTACGGGCTCGAGCCGCAGGCCGCCCGGCGTACGCTGGACCAGGCGCGTCGGCTCAAGGCCGCTGCGCCCGCCTGACGCCGGTGGTGGTGTCGCCGTCACCACCCGCAGGTGCCACCGCACCAGCAGCATTGCTGCAGGTCGATGGCATGGCGTACAGCGCGGGCCTGCGCGAGTTGTTCCGCGCCTGGTCGTGCCGGGTAGCGCCCGGTGTCACCCTGGTGCGGGGCGGCGAAGGCGCCGG
>JANOUM010000293.1:0-1755 GCA_031416855.1 Rhodoferax sp.
CTGGACCGTCTGCGCACCCTGCGCGAGGCGATCATCGCGCTGATGGCGGGTGGAGACGCGCCGGCCGTCGGGCCGGGCACCCATGTCACGACCGAAGCCGTGCTGCTGTTCGGCCTGGCGCTCGACCAATGCTGGCACGGCCGCATCGGGCAGGCGCGGCTGGACGTCGATGCGCTGGCCAACTGGGCACAGCGATATGGCACGGTGACCTGGCTCTCGGCACTGGAGAGCTGGGTGCGCGCCGAGATCGCGTGGGCCCAGCAGGACTGGCCTGCGGCCAAGCAGCATGCCGGGCGCATGATCGATATCGCCGTCGATGTGGAACACGAGCAGCTGGCCTGCCTGGGGCACCTGCTGTCTTCGCAGCTCTTCGTGGCGCAGGGACTCAACGGCGAGGCACTCGACGAAGTGCGCCGCCTGCGCCTGCGCGAGCAGCTGATCCGCTCGGACGGGCTCGACACGCGCGAAAAGGTGGTCGAGTGGCAGGTCGACCTGCGCCAGCGCCAGCAAAGCGTGGACCGGCTGGAGGTGACCTCGCGCCAGTTGGAGAAACTCTCGCTGGAGGACACGCTCACCGGCATCCCGAACCGGCGCAATTTCGAGCTGTATGCCAGCGAACTGCTGCGCAGCGGCCTCGAGCGCGGGCTGCCGCCGTGCATCGCGCTGATCGACGTCGACCGGTTCAAGCAGATCAACGACAACTTCTCGCACCAGGTGGGCGACGCGGTGCTCAAACGCATCGCACAGATCCTCAAATCGCATGTGCGCGAGGAAGACATGGCGGCACGGCTGGCCGGCGACGAGTTCGTCATCGTGTTCAAGAATGCCGAGCTGCGCATTGCGCGCCAGGTATGCGCCCGCATCCAGGTCGCGGTTCGCGCCTTCGACTGGTCGGGCATCGCCAAGGGCCTGCAGTCCAGCATCAGTGTGGGCGTGGCGGCGGCGGTGCCGGGCGATACCGTGGAAAGCCTCACGCACCGCAGCGACGGTGCGATGTACGCCGAGAAGAAGCAACGCCGCTGAACACGCTGCCGGGCGTGGCCGCGCGCCGCGCGTTGGCCGTCAGCGTGCGGGTTGCAGGTTGCGTCCGAACAGCGCGAACAGGCGCTCCCAATGGCGTTCGGCAGCCGCCCTGTCATAGATGCCGGCGCGCAGCGGAAAAACAAAGCCGTGCTCGGTGCCGGGGTACCACTCGACGCGGTGCGGCATGCCGGCGCGCTGGAGCGCCGATGCGAGGGCGTCGATATCCGCCGGTGGCGCCCACTTGTCGTTCTCGGCGCAGGCAAAGTAGCTTTCGCAGCGCACACCCGCCACCGCGCGGTGCGGTGAGTCCGGCTGCCCGCTCACCATGTTGGCGCCATGGATCGAGGCGATGCACCGCAGGCGATCGGGAAACGCCTGCGCCGCCCACACGACAAAAGGCCCGCTCATGCAATACCCCACGGCGCCCACCCGCGACGCATCCGCTGGTGCCTGCCCGGCGACGAAGTCCAGCATGGCCTGCGTGTCGCAGCGGGTGGTCGCGCCGTCCAGCGTGGCCATCAGCCCAAACATATGGGCCATCAGGGCCTCGGTGCGTTCGGTCAGGAAGAAGTCGCGCGTGCGCCGGTAATACAGGTTGGGCAGCACGACGAAATAGCCCACGCTGGCGATGCGCCGCGCCATGTCGTGCAGTTCTTCGCGTTTGCCAGGCGCATCCATGTAGAACAGCACCACCGGGTGCGGCCCGCCCTCCTCCGGATGGACCACGAAGCT
>JANOUM010000294.1:0-4652 GCA_031416855.1 Rhodoferax sp.
GCTGATGCTCACGCTCAGCCGTGGCGGGCCGTGCGTGTGGCTCAGCGAGGATGACGCCAAGATTGCCGGCATCGAGGACAACGACTGGGTCGAGCTGTTCAACATCAATGGTGCCATCGCGGCGCGGGCGGTGGTGAGCCAACGCGTCAACCCGGGCATGATCATGATGTACCACGCCCAGGAAAAGATCGTCAACACCCCGGGCTCGGAGATCACCGGTGCCCGCGGCGGCATCCACAACTCAGTGACCCGCATTGTGTTGAAACCCACACACATGATTGGCGGCTACGCCCAGTTCAGCTACGGCTTTAATTACTACGGAACGATCGGCACCAACCGGGACGAGTTCGTTGTCGTACGCAAGATGGTCAAGATCGACTGGCTGGATACGCCGGTCGGTGAAGAACTGGTCCGCCCGACGCAAGCCCAAGGAGAAAATGCATGAACCCCCACGCTCATGACTTCGTGTATTCGCTGCCCTCCGAGGGGGCGCTTGCCTCCCTTGGGGCGGCCCGGCGGGAGGCATCATGAAAGTCCGCGCACAGATCGGCATGGTGCTGAACCTGGACAAGTGCATCGGTTGCCACACCTGCAGTGTCACCTGCAAGAACGTCTGGACCAGCCGCCCCGGCATGGAATACGCCTGGTTCAACAACGTCGAGACCAAACCCGGCATCGGTTACCCCAAGGAGTGGGAGAACCAGGACAAGTGGAACGGCGGCTGGGTGCGCAAGGCGAATGGCGCAATCGAGCCGCGCCAGGGCGCCAAGTGGAAGATGCTGATGCGTATCTTCGCCAACCCGAACCTGCCCGAGATCGACGACTACTACGAGCCCTTCACCTTCGACTACGCCCATCTGCAATCGGCGCCCGAGATGAAGGCGACACCCACCGCACGCCCGCGCAGCCTGATCACCGGCAAACAAATGGACAAGATCGTGTGGGGCCCGAACTGGGAGGAAATTTTGGGCGGGGAGTTCTCCAAGCGCAGCAAGGACAAGAACCTCGACGGCTTCGAGCAGATGCAGAAGGACATGCTCGGCCAGTTCGAGAACACCTTCATGATGTACCTGCCGCGCCTGTGCGAGCACTGCCTGAACCCGGCCTGCGTGGCGAGTTGCCCGTCGGGCTCGATCTACAAGCGCGAGGAAGATGGCATCGTGCTGATCGATCAGGACAAGTGCCGCGGCTGGCGCATGTGCGTGAGCGGCTGCCCCTACAAGAAGATCTACTACAACTGGAAAAGCGGCAAGGCGGAGAAGTGCATCTTCTGTTACCCGCGCATTGAGGCCGGCCAGCCCACCGTGTGCTCCGAGACCTGCGTCGGTCGCATCCGGTACCTGGGCGTGCTCCTTTATGACGCGGACCGCATCCAGGAAGCCGCCAGCGTCGAACATGACCGCGACCTGTACCAGGGGCAGCTCGACATCTTCCTGGACCCGAACGACCCCGCGGTGATCGCGCAGGCGCGCGTCGACGGCATCCCCGACCAGTGGATGGAGGCCGCCCGCATCAGCCCGGTCTACAAGATGGCGGTGGAGTGGAAGGTCGCACTGCCTCTGCACCCGGAATACCGTACTCTGCCGATGGTCTGGTACGTGCCGCCGCTGTCGCCGATTTCGGCCGCCGCCAACGCTGGCCACGTCGGCACGAACGGCCAGATACCGGACGTCAACCAGCTGCGCATCCCGGTCAAGTACCTGGCCAACCTGCTGACCGCGGGCGACACCGGGCCGGTGGTGCGGGCACTGGAACGCATGCTGGCCATGCGCGCCTACCAGCGCGAGAAACATGTCGACCAGCGCATCAACCGGGCCGTGCTGGACCAGGTCGGCATCAGCCAGGAGATGGTCGAGGAGATGTACCAAATCATGGCGATCGCCAATTACGAGGACCGCTTCGTGATCCCCACTACGCACCGCGAATATGCCGAGAACACCTTCAATGTGCGTGGCGGATGCGGCTTCAGCTTTGGCAATGGGTGCTCCGAAGGCACGTCGGAAACCAGTCTTTTTGGCAGTGAAAGGAAACGCACGATCCCGATCCGGGCGGAGGTCTGAATATGTTCAACAACACAAAGCCCGCTTCAGCAGCGGCCACACTGCGCACCCTGGCCGCCTTACTGGCATACCCCGACGCCGAGATGCGCGCCTTCCTGCCCCAGATGGGCGCCGTTGTGCAGGATGAGCACGCACTGGGTACGGACCGGTTGGCCGAGCTCGGTGCCCTGATCGACCACCTGGCTGGTGGCAATCCACTGGCGATTGAAGCTGCCTACGTGGACCTGTTCGATTGCGGCCGCGCCACCTCCTTGCACCTGTTCGAACATGTGCATGGCGACTCGCGCGAACGCGGCCCGGCCATGATCGACCTGGCGCAGACCTACGAGCGCGCCGGCCTCTATCTCGGCGAAGGCCAGTTGCCCGACTACCTGCCTGTGGTGCTGGAGTTCGTCTCCACCCAGCCGCCGGCCGAGGCGAAGGCCTTCCTGGCCGAGATGGCCCATATCTTCAACGCCATCTTCGGCGCGCTGCGGCAACGTGGCACACCCTACGCCAGCATCCTGGGCGCTTTGCTGGATCTGGCCGGTGAAAAGGCGCAGGCCACACCGCCGGCCAAGGAAGCCCCACTGGACGAGGCCTGGGCCGAGCCGGTCGTCTTCGACGGCTGCTTCACGCAGGGCCAGGCCAAGCCAGGTACGCCCCAACCGATCCACATGGTGCGGCGGTCCCGCGCCGCCACCCCGCAAGCCGGGACAGGAGTATCAACATGAACAGCGTTCAGGCCTACCTCCACAATTTTGTATTCACCATCTACCCGTACATCTGCCTGTCGGTGTTCCTGATGGGCAGCCTGGCACGTTTCGATCGCGACCAATACACGTGGAAAAGTGACTCATCGCAGATGCTGCGCACCGGTACGTTGCGTTGGGGCAGCAACCTGTTCCATAGCGGCATCCTGTTCCTGTTCTTCGGTCACTTCGTCGGCCTGCTCACGCCGCATTGGCTGTACCAGCACTTCATCACAGCGCCGCAGAAGCAGCTGTTTGCGGTGATTTCCGGCGGCACCGCCGGGTTCATCTGCTTCATCGGCTTGAGCCTGTTGCTGCACCGGCGCCTGTTCGACCCGCGCATCCGGCTGACCAGTCACCGCACCGACATCGCCATCCTGCTGATCCTGTGGGTGCAACTGGTCGTCGGCCTGATAACGCTGCCGTTCTCGCTCGGCCACTCGGACGGCGGCACCATGTTGGCGCTGTCCGACTGGGCGCAACGCATCGTCACCCTTCGCCCCAATGCGGACGGAATCGTGGGCCTGGATTGGCCCTACAAACTGCACCTGGTGCTCGGCATGACGATCTTCCTGCTGTTCCCGTTCAGCCGGCTGGTGCATGTGTGGAGCGGGTTTGCCACGCTGAGCTTCCTGTTCCGCCCCCACCAGGTGGTGCGCAGCCGCCGGCTCAACGTGCCGGTGGGCCACAACCAGCCGCGCCAGCCCGGCGCAGGCGTCTGACCACGACCGAGACACTCCCATGCACGCCCACGACATCTTTGCCGCTACCAACGACCCCATGCTGGCGTCAGCTCCGGTCGCCAGCATCAACCGGGTGCCGCTGCACGGCCCCGCCGAAACGCTGCCAGCGCAGGCCCTGCGCCAGCGCGCTTGCACCGAATTGCTGCGCCAGGCCGCGCAGGCCTGCGGCCTGCTTGCCGCCAACGACGACACCGCCGCCGACGGCATCGTCAGCGAAGCCGCCAACGCGGCCATCGACGCCTTGCTGGAGCGCGAACTCAGCGTCCCCGAGCCATCCGTCGATGCGTGCAGGCGGCACTACGACGCCCACCAGGCCCGGTACCGGACCGGCGAACGTGTACATGCCCGGCACATCCTGTTTGCCGTGACACCGGGAACCGATGTGGTTGCCCTGCGCAACCGGGCCGAAACCTGCCTGCTCGACGTGCGCTGCCACGATGGCGGCGGCGCAGACAACTTTGCCCGTGCCGCGCGCGAATTGTCCAACTGTCCCAGCGCCGAGCAGGGCGGCGACCTGGGCTGGCTGGTGCCGGGCGATTGCGCGCCCGAGTTCGCGCGCGAGCTGTTTGGCCAGGCCGATGTGGGGGTGCTGCCGCGCCTGGTGCACAGCCGCTTCGGACTGCACGTGGTGGAAGTGCTGGCGCGCGAACCCGGCACGCAGCAGGCCTTCGAGGCCGTGCGCGGCGCGGTGACCATGTCGCTGCAGCAAAAGGCCTTTGTCAGTGCGCTGCAGCAGTACCTGCGCATCCTGGCCGGCGCGGCGCGGATTGAAGGCGTCGACGTGGAAGCTGCCGATACGTCGCTGGTCCAATAGGCCTGCTGGCCGCAAGCGGACGCACGCCGTGCCCGACGAACTTCTGCAGCGCCTGCGCCGCTTCCACAGCCACACCTTTCCCGGTGTCCAGGAGCAGTTCAAGAACCTGGTGCGGGACGGCCAGCACCCGACGATCCTGTTCATCGGATGTTCGGATTCGCGCCTCGTCCCCTACCTGCTGACCGGTACCGGCCCGGGCGACCTGTTCATCGTGCGCAACGTGGGCGCGTTCGTGCCGCCCTACGACGGATCGGCCGGCTACCACGGCACCTCGGCGGCGATCGAGTTCGCGGTGTTGAACCTG
>JANOUM010000295.1:0-1801 GCA_031416855.1 Rhodoferax sp.
GCTACCCGCATCCTGCGCCTGCCGCTGGCGGCTTTCGAAGGCCGACGGCTGGTCGACCTGGAGGGACTGGGCGAGTTTGGGCGCCAGGTGCAGAGCCATTTCGATTCGTTTCTGGGCGAGCGCAGCGAGGATGGCCTGGACCACTGGCAGCAGTCGTTCGAGCTCGGGGGCAGCGGCGCCGGTGCACTGGCAGGCCACCAGGGCGCCACGTCGATTACGCTGGTGGCGCGTGGTGCCAAATTGCCCGGCACCGATCGCTTGCTCGTTTTCGACGACATCTCCGAGATCGTCTCGGCCCAGCGCTCGCAGGCCTGGGGTGAGGTGGCGCGCCGCCTGGCGCATGAAATCAAGAACCCGCTGACCCCGATTCAGCTTTCCGCCGAGCGGCTGGAGATGAAGCTGTCGGGCAGGGTGGCCGCGCCGGAGCAGGCCATCCTGACCAAATCGGTCAAGACCATTGTGGACCAGGTGGACGCCATGAAACGCCTGGTCAACGAGTTCCGCGACTATGCGCGACTGCCCGCCGCCGAACTCAAGCCGCTCGACCTCAACGCGCTGGTCGGTGATGTGCTGCAGCTGTATGAGGGTGCCAGCACCCAGGTGCCGGTGCGCATGGAGCTCGATCCGAACTGCCCGCCCATCATGGGTGACGCGCAGCAACTGCGCCAGGTGGTGCACAACCTGCTGCAGAACGCGCAGGACGCGACGGCGGTGCTGCCGGCCGATGGACAGCCGGCGGACCACGGCGTGCTGATTCGCACCCAATGGTTCGAATCCAGCCGCAGGGTGCGCCTGGCGGTGCTTGATCACGGCACCGGATTCCCCGAGCACATCCTGCGGCGCGCCTTCGAGCCCTATGTGACGACCAAGGTCAAGGGCACGGGGCTGGGTCTGGCCGTCGTCAAGAAAATCGCCGACGAACACGGATCGCGTATCGACATCACCAACCGAGTGGAAGGCGGAAAAACACTCGGCGCGCAAGTATCGTTATCATTCTCCGTGGTAAACACCACACCACAAGACGGCGCAGCCTAGGGCGCGCAAACCGTCACAGGGAAGAGGCAGCATAAAAATCATGGCAAACATTCTGGTGGTTGACGATGAGCTTGGCATCCGCGATCTGCTGCAGGAGATCCTGAACGACGAGGGTCACACCGTCGAAGTGGCCGAGAACGCCGCACAGGCGCGCGCCGCCCGCCTGCGCGACCGCCCCGACCTGGTGCTGCTCGATATCTGGATGCCCGACACCGACGGCGTCACCTTGCTCAAGGAATGGTCCACCACCGGGGCGCTGACGATGCCGGTGATCATGATGAGTGGCCACGCCACCATCGACACCGCGGTCGAAGCCACCAAGATCGGCGCGCTGGCCTTTCTCGAAAAGCCGATCACCATGCAAAAGCTGCTCAAGGCCGTCGAGCAGGGCCTGGCCCGCACGGTCGTGCGCAAGTTGCAGACCCCCACCCAGACGGTCGCCGCGCCAGTCGAATCAAGCGCCGTGGAAACCAGCCCGGAAGGCGTGCTGCATCTGGACGTCGGCCCCCTCGCTCGGCAAAGCTTCGGCCTGGACAAGCCGCTGCGGGAGGCGCGTGACGAGTTCGAAAAGGCGTACTTCGAATACCATCTGGCCAAGGAGAACGGTTCGATGACCCGCGTGGCCGAAAAGACCGGCCTCGAACGCACCCACCTTTACCGCAAACTCAAGCAACTCGGCGTCGACCTGACGCGCAGCAAACGCAGCGGAAACGCGGGCCTGATGGGGCTGTAAAACCCGTTCCGGCCGCTGGTATACTCTGGCGCT
>JANOUM010000296.1:0-1934 GCA_031416855.1 Rhodoferax sp.
AACAAGCTGCACGCGATGGTGCGTCGGCACCTGACACGGCCATTCCGGTTCGTCTGCCTGACCGACGATGTGGCCGGCATCGACCCGGCGATCGAGGTCAAGCCGATACCGGCCGTCGGGTTCGCCGAGTTCGACACCCGCCAGCCCTGGACCTTCGGGCATGGCTGGCTCAAGCTCACCAGCTTCGCCGACCCGCTGTACGACCTGCACGGGCGCACCCTGTTCCTGGATCTCGACATCGTGATCGTCGACAACATCGACTGCTTTTTCGACCAACAGGTGCCGTTCTGCGTGATCAGGGAATGGGACAAGACGGACGGCACCGGCAACACCTCGGTCTACCTGTACACCATCGGCGCCCATGCCGACGCGATCACCCACCTCAAGGACAACTATCCGGCGGCGCTGTCGGAGGTGCGCAACGAGCAGGAGTACATCACCTTGTTGCTGGGCCGCCAGGGCAAGGTGGGTTACTGGCCGGCCCCCTGGTGCGTGAGCTTCAAGCGCCACTGTGTGCCACGCGGCCTGATGAACTGGGTGCGGCCGCCCAGCATTCCCCCGGGGGCGAAGATCATCGCCTTCCACGGCAAGCCGAACCCGCCCGAAGCGATCGTCGGTGTCAGTGGCAAATGGTACCGCCGGGTTCCGCCGACCCAGTGGGTGGCCGACCACTGGCGCTGACGCCATGGTGCTGCAGGCCTACCAGCTATTGGCCTGGTGCGCGGTCGGTCCTCTGTTTGCCTACCTGTGGTGGCGCGGGCACCGCGACCCGGCCTACCGCAGGCGCTGGCGCGAACGCCTGGGTTTTGCGGGCAACGTACCGCTGCAGCCAGGCGCCGTGCTGGTGCATTGCGCCTCGGTCGGTGAAGTGATCGCTGCCCGTCCCCTGGTCGAGCGTCTGCTGGCCGACCCGGGCTGGGGGCCGGTCATCGTCAGCTGCAGCACACCCACCGGCTCGCGCCAGATCCGGCACGACTTCGGCCAGCGCGTCGGCCACTGCTATTTTCCGATCGACCTCGCGGGCACCACGCGGCGGTTCCTGGCCCATGCGCAGCCGCGCCTGGTGCTGTTGATGGAACGCGAGCTCTGGCCCATGTTCCTGCACCAGGCGCAACGTCAGGGCGTGCCGGTGGTGCTGGTCAATGCGCGCCTGTCGGCCCGGTCGGCCGATGGCTACTGGCGCTGGAAAGCCCTGATGCTGCCGGCCCTGGCAAGCCTGCGCCTGGTGTGCGCCGAAGACGCCGACTCCGCGCGGCGTCTGCTGGCGCTCGGCGTGCCCGCCGCACGCCTGGCGGTCACCGGCAACATCAAGTCTGACGTGCAGGTCGCCCCGGCCCTGCAGCAAGCCATCGCCACCACGCGCCAGGCGCTCGGCGGCCGCCCGGTATTGACCGCCGGCAGTACCCATCCGGGGGAAGACGAAGCGCTTATCACCGCATTCCAGCAGCACCTGCAGACCCAGCCGGACGCCCTGCTGGTTCTGGTGCCGCGCCATCCGGAACGGTTTGCCGTGGTCGCTGCCCTGCTGGCGGCCAGTGGCCTGCGCCACGTCCGGCACAGCCGGGGACAGGTTGTGCAAGCCGACACGCAGGTGCTGCTGGGCGACACCATGGGTGAACTCATGTTCTGGTTTGGTGTGGCTGACGCCTGTTTCATCGGCGGCAGCCTGGTGCCGCGTGGCGGCCACAACCCGCTCGAAGCCCTGTGCCTGGACAAACCGGTGTTGAGCGGCCCGCACACCGCCAACTTCGAGCGCCTGTTCCATCTGCTCGAAGTCGCCCATGCCCTGGGCCGAGTGGCCGACGCAGACGCAGTGTTCGCCCAATGGCTGTTGCTGCAGCAGGACCCCACCGGTACACGGGCCCGGGTGGCGCGCGCCCGGGCGGTGAGCCACGACTTGGTCGGGGCGCTGGACCGCACCTTCGCCGCACTCG
>JANOUM010000297.1:0-3722 GCA_031416855.1 Rhodoferax sp.
GCAGGTCACCGGTCACCCGCTGCTGAAGATGGACGGGCAGGCGGTCTTCAAGCTTGCCGTGGGGGTGCTTGAAGAGTCGGCCCGTGCTGTGCTGGCAAAGGCCGGCAAGGCAGCGTCCGATCTGGACTGGCTGATCCCGCACCAGGCCAACATCCGCATCATGCAAAGCACGGCAAAGCGGCTGAAGTTGCCGATGGAGCGTGTCATGGTCACCGTGGACCAGCACGGCAATACGTCGGCCGCGTCGATTCCGCTGGCGCTTGATGCGGGGGTGCGCAGCGGCCAGATCCGACCCGGGCAGCTGCTGCTGCTGGAAGGTGTTGGTGGTGGTTTTACCTGGGGTTCCGTACTGTTGGGTCTATAGGGCAACATGAAACCGTTTGCATTTGTATTTCCGGGCCAGGGTTCGCAATCGGTCGGCATGCTCGACGCCTGGGGCGATGACCCGATCGTGGTGGCAACACTGGCGGAGGCATCCGAGGCGCTGCATGAGGATCTGGGCGCGCTGATCCGCCACGGCCCCAAGGAGGCGCTGGCGCTGACCACCAACACCCAGCCGGTGATGCTGGTGGCCGCAGTGGCCACCTACCGGGTCTGGATCGCCCGGACCGGTTGGACGCCGTCGGTAGTGGCCGGACATTCGCTGGGTGAGTACTCCGCGCTGGTGGCTGCCGATGTGCTGCCCCTGGCACAAGCGGCACTGCTAGTGCGACTGCGCGCGCGCGCGATGCAGGATGCAGTGCCTGTCGGTACTGGGGCCATGGCCGCAGTGCTGGGCTTGGAAGCCCAGAAGGTCGTCGAGGTGTGTGCGGAAGTGACCGCCGGATTTGGCGCAGGTAGCGGTGAACTGGTACAGGCCGCGAATTTCAACGAGCCTGCGCAGACCGTGATTGCCGGCACCAAGGCCGCAGTCGAACGCGCCTGCGACGCCCTCAAGGCCAGTGGTGCCCGGCGCGCGCTGGCGCTGCCGGTATCGGCGCCGTTCCACTCTGCGCTGATGCGCCCGGCAGCCGAGAAGCTGCGCGATGCACTGGCGGCGGTCGACCTGAAACCGCCCGCGATCGCGCTGGTTAACAATGTCGACGTTGCGGCGGAAGTCGACGCGCAACGAATTCGTGATGCGCTTTATCGCCAGGCTTTCGGGCCGGTGCGATGGGTCGAATGTGTTCAGGCGATCAAGGCGCGCGGGTTGACCCACGTTGTCGAATGCGGCCCGGGCAAGGTGCTGGCGGGTATGGTGTCGCGCATCGACCCGGCTATGACCGGCATGGCCTTGCTCGATCCGTCGAGCCTGGTCAGCGTCGAAGCTGCCTTGCAGGGCAGTGCCGCATGAGCGGCGCCCATGCGCCGGCGCAGGTTGCCCTGGTCACTGGGGCGTCACGCGGCATTGGCCGGGCGATCGCACTGGAGCTTGCGACATTGGGCTATTCGGTTGCGGGCACCGCGACCAGCGCGGCGGGCGCCGCGTCGATCAGCGCCGAGCTGTCGCAGTTCCCGGGCTGCGCTGGTGAAGTGCTGAACGTGACGGACGTCGCGGCAGCGGAGGCGCTGATCGAGCGCTTGGTTCGCACCCGCGGCGGCCTGCATGTGCTGGTGAACAACGCCGGGATCACGCGCGACATGCTTGCGATGCGATTGAAGGACGACGATTGGGACGCGGTGATCGACACCAACCTCAAGGCTGTGTTTCGCATGAGCCGCGCTGTCCTGCGCACCATGATGAAACAGCGCTACGGCCGGATCGTGAGCATCACATCGGTGGTGGGGGCCTCTGGCAATGCCGGGCAGAGTAACTACGCGGCTGCAAAGGCCGGTGTAGCCGGCATGACCCGGGCTCTCGCGCGGGAACTGGGTTCGCGCAACATCACGGTGAACTGCGTTGCTCCCGGTTTTATCGAGACTGACATGACTGCGTCGCTGCCGATCGAACAGCAGAAGGCGCTGCTTGCACAGATTCCGGCGGGTCGCCTGGGCAACCCGTTTGAAGTCGCCCATGCGGTGGCGTTCTTGGCTTCGCCGCGGGCTGCCTATGTGACGGGCCAGGAGATCCATGTGAACGGCGGTATGTACATGTAGAGCTGCCGCGCAGGGCCTCCAGCTTTAGTGCCAAGACCCGCGGATTCGGGGTTGCGTCTGGAGGCAGCTAAAATCCCCGATTCATCCACAACCCTTCGAGGGAACCCATGAGCGATATTGAAGCGCGCGTCAAGAAAATCATTGCAGAACAACTTGGTGTTGAAGAATCCCAGGTCACCAACGCGAAGGCGTTTGTTGCTGACCTCGGGGCCGACTCCCTCGACACGGTCGAACTGGTGATGGCGCTGGAGGATGAGTTTGGCATCGAGATTCCCGATGAAGACGCGGAGAAGATCACCACAGTGCAAAACGCGATTGACTACGCCAATTCGCACCAGAAAGCCTGATACGGTGGGCCGCCTCGGCGGTCCGTGATGCTTGTTTCGCGTCTGTGCACCGTCGCCGGGTTGCGCAGTTGATCATTGATTACCTGGAACAGAGTCCATGTCCCGTCGTCGTGTCGTTGTCACTGGTTTGGGTTGTGTCAGCCCCGTCGGAAATACCGTCGACGAAGCCTGGAGCAGTCTGCTTGCGGGAAAATCCGGCATTGACCTGATCACCAAGTTCGATGCGTCGAACTTCGCTTGCCGGTTTGCCGGCGAAGTGAAGGGGTTTGACCTGGAGTCCTATATCCGCGCGAAGGACGCCCGGACGATGGACTCCTTCATTCATTTTGGCATTGCGGCGGCCGCGCAGGCGATTGCCGACGCCGGCCTTCCTACTGGCGAGGCACTTGGCGAAGAACTGGCAACCCGTATCGGGTGCGTGATCGGATCCGGAATCGGTGGGCTGCCGCTGATCGAGGCGACCCGTGACGAATTGAACGCGCGCGGCCCGCGCAGGATCTCGCCGTTCTTCGTGCCAGCGTCCATCATCAACATGATCGCCGGGCACGTTTCCATGCGGTTTGGATTCAAGGGGCCCAACCTTGCCATCGTGACCGCCTGCACGACCGGCCTGCATTGCATCGGGGAAGCGGGCCGCATGATTGAATATGGCGACGCCGACGTGATCGTCGCCGGGGGTTCCGAGGCGACCGTGTCGCCCCTGGGTATCGGCGGCTTTGCCGCGATGCGGGCCCTGTCGACGCGCAACGACGATCCGACGACCGCATCCCGACCCTGGGACCGCGACCGCGACGGGTTCGTGCTGGGCGAGGGCGCTGGTGTCTTGGTGCTGGAGGAGCTGGAACACGCAAAGGCTCGTGGCGCTCGCATCTATGCCGAGCTGGCCGGATTCGGCATGAGTGCCGACGCCGGCCACATGACAGCACCCAACATGGACGGCCCGCGCCGTTCGATGCTCAACGCGTTGCGCAACGCCGGCGTCAACCCGCAGGAAGTCGACTATCTGAACGCCCACGGCTCCTCGACGCCGCTGGGTGATCTCAACGAAACCAATGCCATCAAGGCCGCGCTGGGCGACCACGCCAAGAAAATTGTCGTCAACTCCACCAAGTCGATGACGGGCCACCTTCTGGGCGGGGCGGGCGGTATCGAGTCGGTGTTCACCGTGCTGGCAGTGCACCATCAGAAGAGCCCGCCGACAACCAATATCTTCAATCAGGATCCGGACTGTGATCTGGACTATTGCGCGAATATCGCGCGCGACATGAAAATCGACGTCGCAGTCAAGAACAACTTCGG
>JANOUM010000298.1:0-1737 GCA_031416855.1 Rhodoferax sp.
TTGCGTCGCGCCATTGAAGGCGCGCGGCGGCGGCTCGATCGTCGCCTTGTCGTCGATCGCCGGGCAAATCGGCTTCCCCGCAATGGCGCCCTATATCGCCAGCAAACATGCGGTCTACGGGCTGGTCAAAACCGCCGCGCTAGAGCTTGGCGAATCCAAAATCCGGGTCAACGCGGTCGGCCCCGGCCCGATCGACAATCGCATGATGCAGTCGCTCGGCATCCAGTTGGCCGGAGACGAAGCGGCCGCACTGCGCGCCGGCGTCGAGAGCACGATCGCGATGAAACGATACGGCACGAATGAAGAAGTCGCTCACCTGCTCGCTTTCCTCGCAAGCGACGCGTCGAGCTATTGCACTGGATCGATCCACATGGTCGACGGCGGCTACATCGCCGCCTGAGCGGCGCTAATCGGCCATCGCCGGCTGCGCCTGCTTCGGCGGCCTGGCCGGTAGCAGCAGCAGGACAAGGGGGATCGAGGCGAAGGTCAGCCACATCATGATCCAGAAATCGTCGAGATAGGCGATGAACGCCGCCTGCCGGTTGATCTCGGCATTGAGCAGCGCCATCACGCTCGACGCCGGCAGCCCGAGCTGCGCGATGACGCTCGCCGAGCTCGCCACCTGCTCCGCCGGGCCACTCAGCAGCAGGCAGGCGATTTCCTACGCTGCGCAGCACCGAAGTCTTACCCGTGCGCGGGAGAAACGCCGATGGGCGCCCGGCCGAACAAACCGCGCCTGCATCGCACCCGCGCCCCGACCTCCGAACAATTGACGTAGCTGGCGGACATCGAGAACAACGGTGCGCTGGAGCACGCGCACTACCGGCCGCGAAAACCAACAGCCATCAGATGCGGCGACGACCGCGCCGGGCCGCGCTCGGCCCGTTGTCGGGAATGGGTGAGAAATGGCCACGAACCGTGGCGTGGAACGTTCGTCAGATCGCCGAACTGCCCTGCAAAGACGTCCCAACGGCGCTTGTAACCCCGCCGACTATCCCGCAGGTTGCCCGAAAAGGGCGTTTGAATTTCCTATACTTGTCCGTGGTACCTTAGTGACGAAAATCACAAGTCATTCAGAGAACACAATGAAAGAATATGCCGTAGTCCTCGCGACATGCCTGTCCACGCCAGTGTATGCCGATGCACTTGTCGCCAAAGGCACAAAGACTCTGCTCAGCGTGGAGTATGTGTACGAGTCCACCGGCAAGAAGCAGGACAAAAACGATCTACATGAGTGGCGCGTGAGCCGTGTTGCAAAGGTGACTGCGGAGCTGTCTGCCGAAGCGGCGATGGCGCTGCCGGCCCTACACACTGCAGACGCCAGTAAAACGACCGACACGCGACGCATGCGGGAGCGCGCTGCCGGCGCGCAACAAAAAATGGCGCCAATGATGGCGGACATCGAAAAGTTGATGGCGAAGTGCGGCGACGACGAAGCGTGTATGACGCGCGGGATTGAGAACTATGGGTTGAATACCAAGATGACGCCCGAACTTGCGTCTGCGAAGCAAGATGCGCAGGCACTGAGTATGCAAGGTGCTTCGCGCTATCAGTTGTGGAGCGCTTCAGCCCAGAAGGGGACGTATTCCATCGACGAAAAGTTGCTTGACGTCGTTGCCGATCCATACTGCATGCCTTCTCTGCGTTGCACCCACGATGAAACTCGCAAGGGCGCAGGTCAGTTACCGCTACCGCCGGGAGCCAAGAACGATCCCAAAGCTGCAACTGGTTTCTCTC
>JANOUM010000299.1:0-2809 GCA_031416855.1 Rhodoferax sp.
GCAAGGTACGGGCCAATGTCGGTCCTGACGCGCTGCGGCAATTGTTCACGCTCCATCACATCCAGGTTGGCCAGAGCGACGGCGCAGGCGACGGGGTGCCCGCTGTAGGTGTAACCGTGGTTGAATTCCCCGCCTTTGTCGATCAACACCTTGGCCACCCGGTTGCCCTCCATGACACCACCAAGGGGGATGTAGCCGCTGGTCACGGCCTTGGCGAACGTGACCAGGTCCGGCCTGTAGCCGAATTTCTCGTAGGCAAACCAGTGCCCCAGTCGGCCAAAGGCGCAGATCACCTCGTCACTGATGAGCAAGATTCCGTATTTGTCGACGATGCGTTGGATCTCCGGCCAGTAGGTCGCGGGTGGAATGATCACCCCACCGGCGCCCTGGACGGGTTCCGCAATGAAGGCGGCCACCTTGTCCGGACCCACGGCCAGTATCTTGTCCTCCAACCAGCCGGCAGCACGGAGTCCGAACTCGTCGCTGGTCTCGCCCGGCTTGCCCAGATCGAAGAAATACGGCTGCTCGATGTGCGTGATATTCGGTATCGGCAGGTCGCCCTGCGCGTGCATGCCAACCATCCCGCCGAGCGAGGCCCCCGCCATGGTGCTGCCGTGGTAGGCGTTGCGCCGGCTGACGATGACTTTGCGCTGTGCTTGTCCGAGCAGATCCCAGTAGCGGCGCACCATGCGCACATTGGAGTCGTTGCTCTCGCTGCCGCTGGAGGAATAGAACACGTGGGCAAAGCTGCGGTCGCCCACGGCCGGGGCCAGGCCGGCCAGCCGGGTCGCCAGCGTCACCGCCGGCACGTTGGTAGTCTGGAAGAAGCTGTTGTAAAACGGCAGCGTCATCATCTGGTCATAGGCCGCCTGCGCCAGTTCGCGGCGACCGTAACCCACGTTCACGCACCACAAGCCACTCATGGCGTCGAGCAGGCGCTGGCCTTCGGAATCCCAGATATAGATGCCCTCGGCGCGGGTGATCACACGGGCGCCGCGAACGGCGAGGTCCTTGAAGTCGGTGAACGGATGCAGGAAATGGGCGCTGTCGAGCTGCTGGATCAGGCGGGTGTCCACGGGGGCCTTCATGTCGGAGTTCATTTGGAGCGGGTCGATGTCAGACGTGCAGCAACAGGTGTTCGCGCTCCCAGGGCGAGATCACCTTCATGAACTCGTCGAACTCCAGTTCCTTGATCTCGGTGTAGACGGTGATGAACTCCTTGCCCAGCACCTGGTGCAGATCGGATTCGCGGCGTAACCACTCCAACGCATCCCCCAGGCTGCGCGGCAGCGCATACGGCGACAGGTAGGCGTCGCCCTTCATCTGCGCCTTGGGTTTGATCTTGTTCTTCAGGCCGAGATAACCGCAGGCCAGCGTCATGGCCAGCGCGACATACGGGTTGGCATCGGCGCCGATCACCCGGTTCTCGACCCGGCGCGCCTGCGGCGACGAGATCGGCGAGCGGATGCCGACGGTGCGGTTGTCGTAACCCCATTCGATGTTGATCGGCGCCGCGGTGTTGCGCGACAGCCGACGGTAGCTGTTCACGTAGGGGGCCACCAGCACCATCGCCGCCGGGATGTAGCGCTGCAGTCCGCCGATGTAGTGCATGAAGGCGTCCGACGGGGTGCCGTCCTCGTTGGAGAAGATGTTCTTGCCGGTCTCCGTGCTCAGGATGCTCTGGTGCACATGCATCGCACTGCCTGGTTCGCCCTCGATCGGCTTGGCCATGAAGGTCGCGTACATGTCGTGGCGCAAGGCCGCCTCACGCACCGTGCGCTTGAAGAAAAAAACCTCGTCGGCCAGCCCGAGCGGTTTCGCATGAAAGAAGTTGATCTCCATCTGTCCGGCGCCGACCTCGTGGATCAGGGTGTCGACGTTGAGCTCCATCTTGTCGCTGTAGTCGTAGATCTCCTCGAACAGCGGGTCGAACTCGTTCACCGCGTCGATGCTGTAGGCCTGGCGGGACGTCTCTACGCGCCCGCTGCGGCCCACCGGCGGGCGCAGGAGGGTGTTGGGGTCGGTGTTGCGCGCGGTGAGGTAGAACTCCAGTTCGGGTGCCACGATCGGCTGCAGGCCTTCCGCAGCGAACAGGTCGCAGACCCGGCGCAACACGCTGCGCGGCGCAAATGGCACCAGCCGACCCTCGTGGTCGAAACAGTCGTGGATGACCTGCGCCGTCGGGTCGGTGGCCCAGGGAACGATGCGCACGGTGGATGGATCAGGCCGCAGTTGCATGTCCTTGTCGGTCGGGTCGATCACGTCGTAATACGGCCCGCTTTCAGGGAATTCTCCGGTCACGCCCATGGCCACGATCGCCTGCGGCAACCGCATGCCGCGGTCTTCGGTGAACTTGGCGCGTGGCAGGATCTTGCCGCGCGCCACACCGGTCAGGTCTGGCACCAGGCATTCCACCTCGGTCACGCGGCGCTCGTTGAGCCATTGCTCCAGGTCGTTGAAATTCATCACTCGTTCTTCAGACATCACCCACTCCTTCGATCCGGTTGCGGCGCGCACGACAGGCCGCGCCAAAAGCCTCAAAAATCGCCGCGTACAGCGGGTTCTCGGTACAGCGCCATTCAGGGTGCCATTGCACCGCATAGGCGAACGTGCGGGCGCCTTCGATTCCGAAGGCCTCAACCAGGCCATCCGGTGCATGCGCCAGCGCACGCAAGCCCTGGGCCAGCTGCCGGATGCCCTGCCCGTGCAGCGAGTTCACCTGCGCCTCGACACCGCCAGCCCAATGCGCGAACACAGACCCGGCCTCGAAGCGCACCGGGTGGTGCGGACCGTACTGCACGTCCAGTGA
>JANOUM010000300.1:0-3305 GCA_031416855.1 Rhodoferax sp.
GCACCACTCGTACAGCGCCCGGATCAGGTAGGGCCGGGTGGAGGTGGCATCTGGGGCATCGATCATCGGCACACTACCACGACCTACTTGCGCATGACTTTCTCAGACGGCGTCAGCGCCTCGATATAGGCCGGCCGGGAGAAGATGCGCTCGGCGTACTTGAGCAGCGGTGCCGCATTCTTGCTCAGGTCGATGCCGTAGTAGTCGAGCCGCCACAGCAGCGGCGCAATGGCTACGTCAAGCATCGAGAAACCGTCGCCCAGCATGTACTTGTTCTTCAGGAAGATGGGGGCGAGTTGCGTCAGGCGGTCGCGGATGTGGGCCCGCGATTTTTCCAGCAGCTTCTCGTTGCTCTTGGCCGCACGCGACTCGAGCGTAGACACATGGACAAACAGTTCCTTCTCGAAATTGAGCAGAAACAGACGTACGCGCGCACGGTCCACCGGGTCACCAGGCATCAGCTGCGGATGCGGGAAGCGCTCGTCGATGTACTCGTTGATGATGTTGGACTCGTACAGGATCAGGTCGCGCTCGACCAGGATCGGCACCTGTCCGTACGGGTTCATGACGTTGATGTCCTCGGGCTTGTTGTACAGGTCGACGTCACGGATTTCGAAATCCATGCCCTTCTCGAACAGGACAAATCGGCAACGATGGGAAAAGGGGCAGGTAGTTCCTGAATACAAGACCATCATGGCGGGGGCTCCTAATAATCAAAAGAGTGGGAAGCGCTTTGGCAATCCCACTCTGACACGCAAGCCCGGCGTCCACCGCCGGGCCTGTACAGCAATCGAACCTATTTGATGTCTTTCCAGTACGCGGCGTTCAGACGCCAGGTAAAGACCGTCAGCAAGGACAGGAACAACAACACGCCCACACCGATCCGGGTGCGGGTGTTCTGGGCGGGCTCGCCCATCCATTGCAGAAAACTCACGAGGTCGCCGACCGCTTCGTCATACTGGAGCGACGTCATGGTGCCGGGGGTGAGTTGCTCCCAGCCTTTGAAGATCTTGACCTCGTGACCTTGATCTTGCCTGGTCTCATAGACCGGCTGGCGACTGCCCTGCAACTGCCACAACACGTGTGGCATGCCGACATTGGGGAAGGCCAGGTTGTTCCAACCGGTACCCTTGGTGTCATCCGGGTAATACGTGCGCAGATAGGTGTAGAGGTAGTCCGCACCCGTGCCCTGCCCGGCTGCGGAGCGCGAGCGCGAGACGACGGTCAGGTCTGGCGGCGTACCGCCGAACCATTCCTTGGCTTCCCGCGGGTTGATCGCCGCCACCATGGTCTCGCCAACCTTTTCGGTGGTGAACATCAGGTTGTCCCTGATCTGCTGCTCGGTCAGGCCGATGTCCTGGAGCCGGTTGTAGCGCATGAACGCCGCAGAATGGCAGTTCAGGCAGTAGTTGACGAACAGCTTGGCACCGTTTTGCAGTGCCGCCAGGTCGTTGGTCTTGTTGGGGGCTTTGTCCCACTTGATCGCGCCGGCGCTACTGGCATGAGCGCCAACCATCAAGGCCCACGACGCCACCAGGCCCCACACCAACCTTGCACAATAACCGGATATTTTCATAGTTGTTGCCTCGCGCTCAGTGCGCCGCAAAGTTGACACGCTGGGGAACCGGTTTGGGCTCACCCTGTCTGCTCCACCACGGCATCAGCAGGAAGAAGCCGAAGTAGAACAGGGTACCGACCTGGGACACGCGTCCGCCGATGTCGGACGGCGGCTGGACGCCGAGGTACGCCAGCACGATGAAATTGACGACGAATACGCCATACAGGTACTTGTGCCAGCCCGGACGGTAGCGGATCGACTTGACCGGCGAGTAGTCGAGCCAGGGCAGGAAAAACAGGATGATGACCGCGCCGCCCATCACCACGACGCCCCAGAACTTGGCGTCGATGGCGACCATCATGGCCACCACCGCCGCCGCGGCCAGCAGGATCACCGGCTTGAGAAACCCGGGCATCCTGAGCTTGAGCACCGCAAACAGCGCGCCAACCACCACGCAGGCCTCGAGCACATACATCATCTCGTCGGTAATGGCACGCAGCATCGAGTAGTACGGCGTGAAATACCACACCGGCGCAATATGCAGCGGCGTCTTGAACGGGTCGGCCGGGATGAAGTTGTTGTATTCGAGGAAGTAACCACCGAACTCCGGCGCAAAGAAAACGATGGCGGAGAACACCATCAGGAACATGCTGACGGCAAAGATGTCGTGCACCGTGTAATAGGGATGGAACGGGATGCCGTCCAGCGGATGGCCGTCCTTGCCCCGGGTGGCCTTGATCTCGATGCCGTCGGGGTTGTTCGAACCGACCTCGTGCAACGCGATGATGTGCGCCGCCACCAGGCCCAGCAGCACCAGCGGCACAGCGATCACGTGGAAGGCGAAGAACCGGTTGAGCGTGGCATCACCCACCACATAATCACCGCGGATCAGCAGCGCCAGGTCGGGGCCGATGAACGGCACCGCAGCGAACAGGTTGACGATCACCTGGGCGCCCCAGTAACTCATCTGGCCCCAGGGCAGCAGATAACCCATGAACGCCTCGGCCATCAGGCACAGGAAGATCGCACAGCCGAAGACCCAGATCAGCTCGCGCGGTTTGCGGTAGCTGCCATACATCAGGCCGCGGAACATGTGCAGGTAGATCACGACGAAGAACGCCGAGGCACCGGTCGAATGCATGTAGCGCACCAGCCAGCCCCAGGGCACATCGCGCATGATGTACTCGACCGAGCCGAAGGCCAGCGCGGCATCCGGCTTGTAATGCATGACCAGAAAAATTCCAGTGACGATCTGGATCACCAGCACCAGAATTGCCAGCGAACCAAAGATGTACCAGAAGTTGAAGTTCTTGGGCGCGTAGTACTCGGTTACATGCTCCTTGAGGAGCTTGCTCGCCGGGAAACGGTTGTCAACCCAGTTCATCAACTTGGTAGCAGCCGGCGCATCGGGGGATAGTTCTTTGAATTCAGCCATATGGGATCCTATTTGCTAGTCGGTGGAGGACCTGGGCGGGCGCATCAATCGGGCGG
This sequence comes from Rhodoferax sp., assembly GCA_031416855.1. Taxonomy (GTDB): domain Bacteria; phylum Pseudomonadota; class Gammaproteobacteria; order Burkholderiales; family Burkholderiaceae_C; genus CAISIP01. The sequence continues at coordinate 3,050 of JANOUM010000300.1, forward strand.
CCGCCTGGTCCAGCAAAGCTTCAGGCTTTTTTGTCCTCACCAATCAGCAGCTTGGCATCTGACAGGTACATGTGGGGCGGCACTTCCAGGTTGTCCGGTGCAGGCTTGTTTTTATAAACGCGGCCGGCAATGTCGAAGGTTGAACCATGGCAGGGGCACAGAAAGCCGCCGGCCCAGTCGTCGGGCAGCGAAGGCTGTCCACCGATCTGGAATTTGTCGATGGGCGAGCAGCCCAGATGCGAGCAGATACCGACCG
>JANOUM010000301.1:0-2578 GCA_031416855.1 Rhodoferax sp.
GCCCAGATCGCCGAAGCCACCGATGCCATCAACAACTTCAACAAGAAGCCGTACAACTTCTCGGCTGGTTACGCAGCTGGCCCGTTCACGGTGAATGCTGGCTACGAGAAGACCGGTGTGGTGGCTGCTGCTGCCGCCCAATGGATGACGCTGGGTGGCACCTTCAACCTGGGCGTGGTCAAGTTGGGCGCTTCGGTTGGTACGGGCAAGACTGCTGCCAACGCCAAGAACCAATCGATGATGTTGACGGCTGTCGGCGTCCTGGGTCAGGGCGAACTGCGTGCCAGCGTCGGTCAGCTCACGACCGATCCGGCCGGCGCCGTTGGGAAGAGCGATCTTGCCAAGGGCTTTGGTCTGGGCTACCACTACGCGCTGAGCAAGCGCACCACGCTGTACACCGACTACGTGCGCAATACCGGCACGGGTGGCGTCTTTGGCGCTGTCGGTACCCAAAAGAACGGCTACGACTTCGGTATCAAGCACAACTTCTGATCGTCAGTATTTGACCGTCAGAACTGCCGAGCCGGCGCCTTCGGGTGTCGGTTCAGCGACCAGCCGCCTTCGGGCGGCTTTTTTGTGCCCGTCGGCATTGTCCGGCTGATGCACTGGAGGTCAGTCCAGGGGTGTGACAAGCTCGGGATAGGCCGTCGAGTCGTGATCACACGGGCTTGGTGACTGCCCGCATGGGTGGGTCTGGTCAACGAATGATCACGCTGGCGCCCATGCGTTGGGCAAGTGTGAGCAGCGCCTCCAGATGCAATCCGTCGGTGAAGACCTCATCCGCTGTGATGACCTCAAGTTTGACCGAGTCCAGTCGCGGCTCGAACAGCACGACGGCTCTGCCTTCGTCGTTTTGTCGGGAGATCCAGCAGATGCCTTGGGCGTCGGGTTTGTTCTCGTACAGCCAGGTACACAGTTGCCGCGTGATCGGATAGCCCACGGGGTCGCTGTCAATCACATCGGAGCGAGCAAGTCCCAGCCGGCGCAGACCTACCGCCGTCAAGTCGACCAGGCGCAAGGCGGCGGTCGGCTTGAGGGAGCCCACGCGGCGCGGCTCAGTCGCCTCCTTGAGCACGAGGTGGAATCCGTGCGACGGGGTGGGCGCGTCGTGCCACACGGTTTCCATCAGCGCGACTCCCAGCGTGCTTCCCGCATAGAGGGTCGGAATGATCGCGCCAGCGACTTCCAATGGGGAGAAGCGCGCATTGCCGAGCGAGGTTCTGTTGAAGCCGTTGACCGCGTATCGCCTGGAGTACACCCGCCAAAGGAGCGGCAGCGTCAGGTCAATCGTGCTGATTTTGGTCGGGTCCAGGCGCTTGTCGGCCAGTGCGCCGTTGAACCATGTCAAGCTTGGTTCTCCTGCACCTCGATCATGTAACGCGCTGCTGCAAGTGCTTTTGCCGGCTCATTGGCCACGAGTTCGCGCGGACGCTTGCCACCGAGAAAGCGGGAGCTGCTATCAAACCAGCCGGCCAGCAGTTCGGGGTCGTAGCCTTCCAACACGGCCAGGATGTCCTTGATCACGGGCAGTGGGTGGAAGTCTGGCCCCAACGCGTACTTGGGGTAGTGGTCTTTGCCGCCATGGCGCAGCGCAAAGATGCGACCCTGCTGCTTCCAGCGGCTGACAGTCGCGATCGGGTTGGCAGGTCCAAGAGCTGCAAGATCGCCAATTTCGGCAGCAGTGAGCCACTCGGTGCCTTGGCGGATCGCGCGCACGGTTTGGGCCTCCAGCCGCGCGCGCTTCATGTCTACAGACGTCAGTGCGACGTCGCCCACGAGCAGATTCACGAGTTGGTCGCGCACCGCCGCGCGGCGCCGAGGGCGCGCAGCCAAGGCCACGGCGACCACGTCGCTCATCAGTCGCTTGACGTCCTCAAGGTCTTTGTCGGTGAGACCACGGGCCTGATCCAGATCCACTTCGAAGTTCAGGTGCATCACTTGCCCCTCTTTGTGCGATGACTGCGAGTCAGTATAAATGACTAGCTAAAGTAGCACAACGCTGCGTTCTTGTCAAAAAGTCTGGCCCCATGGCAAGAGCGCTCAGAGCCTGAGAGGAATTCGAGCGTGACCGAGCAGCGCGCCAAAAGGGGGCTGATCTGGGCGCACGCTTGGAGGTGCAAGTCCTCCCGCCAGTGGGTCACAGCGAACGCAGCGAAGCGCCAATCTGAGACCCAGCCCAGCGTGCGCCGATAGCTGCGGCAGCTGCTGCAGCTACGGGTTTGGCTGGTGCGAAGAATCAAAGATATTTAAATAAACAGCATTTTGATAACATCTATGTCGTGTCAAGGCGGTCCCCATCACTAACCGAGCTGCCGCCCGCGCTGCGCTCACTGCTGCGCGAGTTGGGTGCCAACCTGGCCATCGCCCGCAAGCGTCGGAAGGAGTCGCGCAGGGCGTGGGCCGGACGCATCGGCGTGTCCGAGCCCACACTGGCACGCCTGGAGCAAGGCGATCCCGGCGTCGCTTTCGGCACTTACGCCACCGCGCTGTGGCTGATCGGGCGGGCACCGGCCATCGCCGAATTGGCCGCACCCCAACTCGACCTCGGTGCGCTTGAGAGCGAAGTGCGGGTCGCCCG
>JANOUM010000302.1:0-2780 GCA_031416855.1 Rhodoferax sp.
GGCCCGTTTTCGGGTCGTCCGGTTCGAGCGGCCCGTTATGCCTGTGGCAGCAGTGGCGACCGTCAGCAAGCTTCGTAGTGCGTCGTTGACAGCCTCGCTGTTTGGAAAGACTCGAGTCAGGCTAGGGTCAATCACGACAACATTGGTGGACTTGGCATAACGCGCGGCATATTTACCGCGAACAAGCGGTCCAAGGTCTTCGCGCCGATACTCGGCGCGCATTTCTTCACCTTCAGTTCTAGCCTTCTTCATAGATTCTCTTCTCGTTGCGGGTCGCAGTTCGAGCGGTAATGATGCGGACGACGCTGACCGCGGTCAGTTTGGCAGACAACCAGCACTGACAAATCCGCTTCAAGCCAACGCCAATCCTCATCCGATCGCTCACATAAAAGTAGCGCCAAACCCGCCGACTTGGCGGGCCTGTTGAAGGCGTTTTGGAGCGGTGGCATGCGCGCGCAGGGAGTCCGGCGAATGTAGCCGAACCAGGGAACGGCACCGCGCGTATGGCCAGAAGTGAAGGTCGGTGCGCAAGCAGTCACACGAACGGCTGACCGATCGCCCAACCGCCTGACCGACAACTTCGCCCCCGCCCCAGCCTGCCCATGGGCCGGACCCCTCACGCCTGCGCCACAAACTCCCCAATCGTCCGTACCAGCTTCTCCGGTTCATCCACCCGCACCGAATGGCTGCTGTGCTCCAGCACCACCAGTTCCGACCCTGGCACCAGCCGGTGGATCTCTTCGGAAAATTCGGGTGGGCAGATCCAGTCGTGCCGTCCCGCGATGATGAGTGTGCGCGCGGTGATCGCGGCCAGTTCCGGCCGCAGGTCGAAGGTCTGCAGGAACCCGCCCGGGCGAAACGCCTGGTTGATCGCATCGGGCGCCAGGATGCCACGTGCGCGGCCCACGCCGGCTGCGACCGGGTCGTACTGCATGGCGTACAGCGGCCCCATCACCTCGTAGTAGCGCCGCAGCCGGTCCTCCGTGTCCAGTTGCCCGGCCCACAGTTGGCCACACACCGCCTGTTGCTCGGGAGTTCCGCGTTTGGCCAAGATCTGTCGCGCGCGCGCATTGAAGCCCGCGTGCGAGGCGGTGACGATCAGCACCAGGTGCGACACCGACGCCGGGTAACGGGCCGCGTGCGCCATCGCCACCATGCCGCCGTAACTGGTGCCGATGCTGATGATCGGGCCCAGGCCCAGGTGTTGGCGCAGGGCCTCCATGTCCTGCACGTTTTCAGCTAGGTTGTACAGCGCCGGGTCGCCGCGTGCGGAGCGGCCCTGGCCGCGGTGATCAAAATACACCAATTGCAGTTGCTCGGCCAACGGCCTGAACGGTAGCTTGAAATCGCTGTGTTCACCCCCCGGCCCGCCGTGGATGACAAAGGCCGGAAGGTGCTCCCGCATGCGCGGCCCGTCAGGCACCAGGCCCATGCCGTCGATGTCGAAATAGATCTCGGTGTTGCGGATGCGGGCGAGCATGGTGTTGGTTGTCCTTCTTGCGGGGCGGGATCAATCCGGCCGTTGGTATTGTGCAGCCAGCGCCGCCGCCGCCCGGCCGATCAGCTCCAGCGGCAGATCCTGGCTGTACGGGAAGGCCAGGTCGAAATGCAGGAACCGATGTTTCCGGTTTTGGCACAGCTCACGGCAGCGCGCGCACGAAACGCGGCACTGCCACCCGTTGCCCGGGCACATCGTCCCAGACCACCCGCACCGCCATGCCCACGCGGATATCGGCGACCTCCATTTCGATCACATTGCTGATCAGGCGCACGCCGCCGGCGCCGTCGAGCGTGATCACCGCCGGCACGTAGGGCAGGTGGGCGTCCATGCCCGGCAGGATGGCCCGCTCGACGATGGTGTAGGAATAGACTTCGCCGCGCCCGCTCAGTACCCGCCAGTCGATGCGCTGCGACTGGCAGCAGGGGCAAAAGGGTGTAGGTGGCATGCGAAACGTGCCGCAGTCGGTGCACTGCGCCGCCACCAGTTCGTGGCGCGCCGTGGCGTCCCAGAACGGCTGCGTCCATGCATTGGTGGACAGTTTGAACAGCTCGGGCGGCGGGCGTTTGGCATTCGGCATGGTGCAGCAGTGTCAGTTCGCCAGGATCAGCCCGCTGACCGGGACGATCGAGGGGCCACCTGTGACGAGGGCCAGCTGCGCCCCGGGCACCTGGTTCACGGCCGTTCCGCGAAGCTGCTCCACCGCCTCGCGCACATGTGTCATGCCCCACACGTAGCCGCACGATAGCTGCCCGCCGTCGGTGTTCACCGGCAGGCTGCCGCCCTGCAGGCGGATCGCGCCGCTGCGCACGAAGGCACCGCCTTCGCCCCGGGCGCAAAAGCCGTAGTCCTCCAGCTGCATGATCACCTGCGAGGTGAAGTGGTCGTAGATCTGAGCCGTGTCGATGTCCTTCGGCTCCACGCCGGCGGCAGCGTACAGGCGCTTGGCCACAGCCGCGTGGCCGGAGGACGCGAAACTCTCGTCAGGCATGTTCATCCAGTAGATTGAGCGTCCCCAGTCGCGGCTGCCACCATGGTTGCTGGCCAGCACGCGCACCGGCTTCTGGCGCAGGTCGCGCGCGCGCTCGGCGGAGGTGACGATCACCGCCACCGCACCGTCGTTCTCCAGGCAGAAGTCGAACAGGCAGTGCGGGTCGGCCAGCATCGGCGCGTTGAAGTAGTCCTCGCGCGTCATCGGCTTGCGCAGCGTGGCGTTGGGGTTGGTCACGGCATTGGCGCGGGTGGACAGCGCCACCTCGGCGAAATCCTCGCGCGTGGTGCC
>JANOUM010000303.1:0-1603 GCA_031416855.1 Rhodoferax sp.
GGCATCGACGAAACACCCAAGGTGCTGCTGATCTACCTGGCCTGCTTTGCGCCGCTGGCGCTGGCCGCGCGCTCGGGCATGAAAAGCGCCGCGCAGGAGCAGATCAACGCCGCGTATTCGATGGGCGCCAACTACCGCCAGGTCACCCTGCACGTGATCCTGCCTTCGGCACTGCCCGAGATCCTGGTTGGCATGCGTATCGCCATCGGTTTCGGCTGGACGACGCTGGTGGCCGCCGAGATGGTGGCCGCCAATGTAGGCCTGGGCCAGATGGTGCTGAATGCGTCGAACTTCCTGCGCACCGACATCGTCGTCATGGGCATAGTGGTAATCGGTGTGATCGCTTATTTGTTTGACCTGCTGATGCGCTGGGCCGAGCGCAAGCTGGTTCCCTGGAAGGGGCGCATGTAGCGATGCGGCCGGCCACGCGGCCGGTTTGGATCAAGGTGCCCGAGGCGACCCTGGCGCGGATCCGCGAGCGCGTCGCCAACTATCCCTGGCACGAAACCGCCAATGCTGAGCGTGGCGGTGTGTCGCCCTTCGGCGCCGACCGCATCAAAGACGTTGGGTCCGGCGCAGCAACACACCAGCACCACGAACAGGCATTTCACAACCTTCAGTCGGCATGTTGTCTGACGCTCTGCCGCCCAGGCGCGACGTAAGGTCGTGACAGCGATGTTCATGGAGCGCGAAATGGCAACAAGATCGACAAGGTATCTGAAGTTCTTCGACTACCAGACCAGGAACGAAACATCCCATGACGTGATTGGCATGCCCCCATTGCCCGAGGTTATCGAGGACAACTCGGATGCGGCCTGGCGACTGTGGCGCAATGCGACGAACGCGTTGGGTGGCTGTGAACCCGACACGCAGCCGATGGGCTTGTCCCCCGAGTGAGGGGCTGCCAGGCCCCATATACATGAGCCAGTGGTGCCGGTTGAACTTGCCCCACACGTCGCTCGACGGACTTGCCGCTCAACCCCCTCCAAGGAAACACCCTCATGTTCAACCACAAAACCAGACTGGTTCATGCGGCAATCGCCGCCTTTGCATTCATGTCCACAGGTAGCGCGCCGGCCCAGGTGACGACTGCCACCGCTGTCCCTGGGAGCAGCAGCACCTCCAGCACCATCTCCAGCACCACGCCCGCCGCCGAACAGCTCTCCGACACCTTCAGTGCGTCGGTAGGTTCACAGGCGGCCGCAGCGACGCTGATCGAGGGGATGCGCACGGGCAAGGACTAACCAGGGCGGCCGACTGCCCCGGAGGTCTCAGCCGCACCCCTGGTCGTGTGGGCGCCAGGTGCGGGCAGTGGGTCTCTGAACGCAGGCCTACACGACGGTGAGCCACCGGTCTTCCTCAAAAGGGGGGAAGCACCTGTGCCTGTTGTCGGGCACAGTCACCTGCATCCGGCCCGACCACCCGACGCGAGGAGACCACGATGCAGCCGATTCCAGTTATGACGCGACGCGTGGCTGCGGTGATATGCGCCGCGTTGTTGTTCCTGTCCGGTGCCGCATGCGCTGCCGCGTATGGTCAGTACGATATCCGGCAGTTGCTGAGCCCCGGGCCGGAGGGCGGCAAGGGTGGGAGCCTGCGCATG
>JANOUM010000304.1:0-4253 GCA_031416855.1 Rhodoferax sp.
CTGATCTTCATCCGCAACGGCTTGACCTTCTCGCCGTTGGACGCTGGTTCTTCGGCAAACTCGGCCACGATGTCCTGCAGGTCGTCGGCACCGTCCATCGGCATCGAGCCCTTGGGTTTCGGCCCGCGCTTGGCGCCGGTCTTCACGGGCGCACTGCCTTCGGCGGCTGCATTCGGAGGGCGCCCGGCCTTCTTCTTGGCCGCAGGCTGCACTGCAGCGGTCGCGGCCACCGGATTTTTCAGGTCGGCAGCCTGCGCAGCCGGCTTCTTTTCGGGTTTCGGGGCTGGCGCAGTAAAAGTATTCGAGTGGGGCACGGGGGACGCTTTCGAGGCAGATTTTTTGGATGCGGCCACGGGGGCTGCTTTGGCAACTGGTTTCACCGCTGGCTTGGCCGAGACCGTGCCGGCAGCCTTGGCCACTGGTGCTGACTTGGGGGCGGTGGCGCGTTTGGCAACCGGCGCGACGGATTTCTTGGACGATTGAGCGGGCATGTCAGGACCTCGGGACATCAAAAGGACAATGAGAATCTGCGCCAGTTCAAGGGCGCTGATGGCGTTGGAGCGGAAAACCAGTGAACTGGCAAGATGTCTGGGCGAACATTTGGAGTGCAGCCCTTGCGGTAGGTTGGCCTGTCGAGAACTGTGTCGTCGGTTGGCCGGGCCCGGAGGTGCTGCTGTCGCTCTTGCGGAGTCAGTTTTGGATTGTACCCTCGGAAGCGGCTGATTCCAGCGCCCGTCGGCGTGCCTGCAGTTCACGGTAGCGCTCCAGTGCCGACGGGTCGGTGCGGGAGGCCTCGATGGCCCGGGTCTCCTGGGCCTTGAGATCCTCGACCAGCATGCGCCTGAGCAGGTTGCGCAGCTCGTCCTGCGTGTCCTTGTGGTCGTCATTGCTGGCCATGTCTGACGCAGCCATCAGCCGCACCGCCAGCGCCTCGGATTCATGGCCGCGCAGTCCTTCGCGGGTGGCGCCCCAGGGTTGCGGGCCGTGTTCGTGCAGCTGGTTCTCCAGCCACACGAACAGCGGGCCGTGGGGTGCCGGCAGCTGGCACAACATCGCATGGTCCTCGGCCGACAGCGTGTCCCAGCTGTCGGTGTGGCCGAAAATGATGCGCGCCGCGTGGTCAGCCCGGCTGGCCGGCCGGGCCCGGCCAGGCGCAAAACCCGCATGGGCACCGGGGGCAAATGCGCGGGGCTCGAACCGCCGACCCTGGCTGCTGGCACCCTGACCCTTGTAGGGCCGCTCGCCTGCCCCGCGGGAATCGCGCGGCAACCACAGGTCGGTCAGTTCGCGCGGCGCCAACTGCACCAGGCTGGCGAACTCGCCCAGCAACTGGCGCTTGAGCGCGCCCTCGGGCATCTCCAGCCACATCGGGCGCGCGTTGCTGGCCAGGTGGGCCCGCCCCTCGGCAGTGTTCAGGTCGCAGCCTTCGCGGGCTGCATCGACCAGAAAGCGGCTCAACGGCACGGCTTCGCTGATGCAGCGTGCGAACCCTTCATGGCCGAAGGCCCGGATGTAGCTGTCCGGGTCGTGCTCGGCGGGCAGGAACAGGAACTTCACACTGCGCACGTCGGTGGCGTAGGGCAGGGCGCCGTCGAGCGCCTTGCGCGCCGCGCGCCGGCCGGCGGCGTCGCCGTCGAAGCTGAAAACCACCGAGTCGGTGAAGCGGAACAGCTTTTGCACATGCTCCGGCGTACATGCCGTGCCCAGCGTGGCGACGGCGTTCGGAAAACCCAGTTGCGCCAGCGCCACCACATCCATGTAACCTTCGGTCACCAGCACAAAACCCTGCTCGCGCAGCGCGGACCGGGCCTCGAACAGGCCATACAACTCGCGCCCCTTGCTGAACACGGGTGTCTCGGGCGAATTGAGGTATTTTGGCTTGTCGTCCCCCAGCACCCGCCCGCCGAAACCGATGCATTCACCCTTCACATTGCGGATCGGGAACATGATGCGGTCGCGGAAGCGGTCGTAACGTTTGTCTTCGCCGCCGTCTTCGTCCTGGTTGTGGATCACCAGGCCGCTCTCCGCCAGCAGCGGGTCGTCATAGTTCGGGAACACGCTGGCCAGGCTGCGCCAGCCCTGCGGCGCGTAACCCAGGCCGAACTGGCGCGCGATCTCGCCACTCAGGCCGCGGCCCTTGAGGTAGTCGACGGCGCGGGGCGCGTCCTTCAGGTGTTTGCGGTAGGCCTCGCCGGCTTTTTCCAGCACGTCGGTCAGCGTGTTCTGCTTCTGGCGTTGCTCGGCGGCGCGGTCGCGGTCTTGCGGTGACACATCCTCGTCGGGCACCTGCATGCCGTACTGCTGGGCCAGGTCCTTCACCGCTTCGACGAAGTTCATGCCGGCGTGGTCGATCAGGAATCCGATGGCATTGCCGTTCTTGCCGCAGCCGAAGCAGTGGTAGAACTGCTTGCTCGGGCTGACGGTGAAGGATGGGGACTTTTCGGCGTGGAACGGGCACAGGCCGGAAAAGTTGGCCCCGGCCTTCTTGAGCTGCACGTAGCGGCCGACGATGTCCACCACGTCGGCGCGCGCCACGAGCTCCTGGATAAATGACTGGGGTATCGGCACGCCTATTATTGGGTTTTTGGAAGGATCAGAACATGCGCAACATATACGATCAGGATCTGCCACGCAACGCGGCCAACTTCACGGCCCTGTCGCCATTGTCTTTCATCGAACGGGCTGCCGAGGTCTACCCGAACCGGCTGGCAGTGGTTCACGGGCCGCTGCGGCGCACCTGGGGCGATCTCTACACGCGCTGCCGCCAGCTCGCCAGTGCGCTGGCCCGGCAGGGTGTTGGCAAGGGAGACACCGTGGCGGTGATGCTGTCCAACACGCCGCCCATGGTCGAGGCCCACTTCGGCATCCCGATGAGCGGCGCGGTATTGTGCGCATTGAACACCCGGCTCGACGCGCCGACCATCGCCTTCATGCTCGACCACGGCGAGGCGAAGGTCGTGATCGTCGATCCGGAGTTTGCCGCTGTCATGCGCCGGGCGATTGCACTGCGCACCGCCACCGTGCCCCTGCTCGTGATTGATGTGCAGGACGAACTGTTCGGTGCGGCAGAGCCAATCGGAACCGTGGCCTACGACACGTTCGTGGCGCAGGGCGATCCGGCCTTTGCCTGGAGCATGCCGGGCGACGAGTGGGATGCGATTGCGCTGAACTACACCAGCGGCACCACCGGCAACCCCAAGGGTGTGGTCTGCCACCACCGCGGTGCCGCGCTCAACGCCATTTCCAACATCCTCGAATGGGACATGCCGAAGCACCCGGTGTACCTGTGGACGCTGCCGATGTTCCACGCCAACGGCTGGTGCTTCCTGTGGACACTGGCGGCGCGTGCGGGCGTGAACGTCTGCCTGCGCAAGGTCGAGGCGCAGGCAATTTTTGCGGCAATGCGCGAACACGGCGTGACGCACTACTGCGGTGCGCCGATCGTCCAGGGCATGCTGGTCAATGCGCCGGACGCGATGAAGCAAGGCGTGGCCAAGGGCGTCAAGACCATGGTGGCGGGTGCTGCACCGCCGGCCTCGATGATCGAGGGCATGGAGCAGATGGGGTTCGACCTGACGCATGCCTACGGCCTCACCGAGGTCTACGGGCCGGCGACCGTCTGCGCCAAGCACGAAGCCTGGGACGCACTCGATATCGGTGAACGCGCCCGTCTGAACGCGCGCCAGGGCGTGCGTTACCACATGGAACACGACGTGCGGGTGCTCGATCCGCAGACCCTGCTGCCGGTGCCGCATGACGGCGAGACCATGGGCGAGATCATGTTCAAGGGCAATGTCACGATGAAGGGCTACCTGAAGAACCCCGGTGCCACGCAGGAGGCGTTCGCGGGCGGCTGGTTCCACAGCGGCGACCTGGCCGTGACGTATCCCGACGGCTACATGAAGATCAAGGACCGCAGCAAGGACATCATCATCTCGGGGGGCGAGAACATCTCGTCGATCGAGGTCGACGACGCCCTGTACCGCCCTCCGGCGGGGCTGGCCGCCGCCGTGGTGGCCATGGCCGAGGCGCGCTGGGGCGAAACACCCTGCGCGTTTGTCGAGCTCAAGGCCGGCGCCATGGTGACCGAACTGGAGATCGTTGCCCATTGTAAGAAGCACCTGGCCGGTTTCAAGGTGCCGCGCGCGGTGGTGTTTGGTGAATTGCCCAAGACATCCACCGGCAAGATCCAGAAATTCGAGCTGCGCAAACAGACCGGGTCTGCGGCAGCAATAGATGTTTGACTATTCGGG
>JANOUM010000305.1:0-2507 GCA_031416855.1 Rhodoferax sp.
GGGTTGGCGATCAGCATCATGGCGATCATGGCGCGTTGGCCCATGCCGCCGGACACTTCATGCGGGTACAGCCGATAGACGCGCTCGGGCTGGTCGATCTGCACCGCCTCCAGGGCGGCCAGCGCCTTGGCGCGCGCCTCCCTGGCCGATATCCTGGTATGGGCCCGCAGGGTCTCCACCACCTGCTGGCCGATGGTCATGACCGGGTTGAGCGAGTATTTCGGGTCCTGCAGCACCATGGCGATGCGCCCGCCGCGCATCTCGCGCCGCTGCTGGGGTGAGCAGCGCAGCAGGTCCACCCCGTGGAACTCCAGCCGTTTGGCCGTGACCAGGCCCTCGGGCGCGGTCAGCCCCAGGATCGCGCGGCCGGTCTGCGACTTGCCGGAACCCGACTCCCCCACGATGCCCAGCCGTTCGCGGCCAAGCGTGAAGGACACGCCACGCACGGCTTCGGTCAAGCCGCCATCGCGGTTGGGAAACGACACGCGCAGGTCGTCGACCACGAAGACCGGTGGAGAGGTCATGGTGCCGCCCATCGCGCCCCCTGGGTGGAAGGCGCAAAGCGATTCAGGGGAGACTTCATTTCGCCCCCTTCGGGTCGAGCGCATCGCGCAGGCCGTCACCCAGCAGGTTGAAGGCCAGGCTCACCAGAAAGATCGCGGCGCCGGGGGCGGCGGCAACCCACCACTGGTCCAGCACATACAGGCGGCCGTTGGCGATCAGCGCGCCCCACTCGGGCATCGGCGGCTGTGCGCCCAGGCCGAGAAAACCCAGGCCGGCCGCGGTCAGGATGATGCCGGCCATGTCGAGTGTCACACGCACGATGACCGAGGACACACACAGCGGCATGATGTGGCGCAGCACGATGCGCCAGGGCGACGCGCCGATCAGCTGCACCGCAGCGATGTAGTCGGCCTGGCGGATGGTGAGCGTCTCGGCACGCGCGATGCGGGCGTACGGCGGCCAGGAGGTGATGGCGATCGCGATCACCGCATTCTCGATGCCCGGCCCGAGCGCGGCCACGAAAGCCAGCGCCAGGATCAGACGCGGGAAGGCCAGGAAGATGTCAGTGATGCGCATCAGGATCGCATCGAGCCAGCCACCGGCGTATCCGGCCACGGTGCCCACCACCAGGCCGATGGGGGCTGCGAGGATGGCCACCAGCGCGACCACATACAGGGTGACGCGCGAGCCGTGGATCACACGCGACAGGATATCGCGGCCCTGGTCGTCGGTGCCGAACCAGTGCCGCGCCGAGGGCGGCAGCAAGCGTGTGGTTTCCAGGTCACCGATGTAGGGCGAAAACGGGGCGATCAGATCGGCCAGAAGGGCCACGAGAATCAGCGCCAGCACAATCACCAAGCCCAGCATGGCCAGCCGGTTGCGCGCAAAGATCCGCCACGCGCCATAGGCCCGGCCCAGCGAAGCCTGGCGGCGCGACTGCGGCCGGTTGGACATCAGCCAGTCGTGCAGGCTTTCTTTCTGCAGGGTGCTCGACGTGCTCACCGATGTACCTTTGCTCTGGGAGTTGCGGCGCTCATCGCGATTTCGTCCGCGGGTCAAGCAGCTGGTACAGCAGGTCCGACAGCAGGTTCAACCCGATGAAGATCGACCCCACCACGATCGTGCCACCGAGCACGGCGTTCATGTCGGCGTTCTGCAGTGAATTGGTGATGTACAGCCCCAGGCCCGGCCAGGCGAACACGGTCTCGGTCAGCACCGAGCCCTCCAGCAGGCCGGCGTAGGACAGGGCGATAACGGTGACCAGCGGCACCATGGCGTTGCGCAGGGCATGGCGCCAGATGATGCGGGTCTCGGACAGACCCTTGGCGCGTGCCGCGATCACGTATTCCTGGGCCAGTTCGTTGAGCATGAATGAGCGTGTCATGCGGCTGATATAGGCAAGCGAGAAGTAGCCCAGCAGCGACGCGGGCAGGATCAGGTGCGACAACACGTTCCAGAAGGCGTCCCACTGGCCCTGTCGCGCGGTATCGAGCAGCAGGAAACCGGTGTCAGGCGTGAAGCTGTACTCGAAACTCACGTCGATGCGCCCCGGGCCGGCGACCCAGTCGAGCTTGGCATAGAACAACACCAGGCCCATCAGGCCGAGCCAGAAGATCGGCACGGAATAACCGATCAGCCCCATGACCCGCACGACCTGATCGACCAGCCCACCACGCCGTACTGCCGCCCAGACACCCAGCGGAACGCCAAAACCGGCCCCGATCAGGATGCCCAGCGTCGCCAGCTCGATCGTTGCGGGGAAGGTCTTGCGGATGTCCTGCAGCACCGGGTTGGAGGTCAGCACCGAAGTGCCGAAATCGCCCCGGACCACCTTGCCGAGATAGATGCCGAACTGCTGGTACAGCGGCTTGTTCAGCCCCAGTTCCTCGCGCACCCGGGCGTACACATGTTCCGGCGCCCGGTCGCCCACGATCGCCAGCACCGGGTCGATCGGCATCACGCGGCCGATGAAGAAGGTTACGGCGAGCAGGCCCAGGTAGGTC
>JANOUM010000306.1:0-8518 GCA_031416855.1 Rhodoferax sp.
TGCGGGATCAGCCAGTCCAGATCGGACGCTGCCTTGCCGGCCTTTGCCAGCACAGCACGGGCCGACTCTTCAAGCACCCCCACGGCAAGCTTGAAGACCGCCTGCCCGTCCATCTTCAGCAGCGGGTGACCGGTGACCTGCCCCGCCGACACACTGCCGGGCACACACAGGATGTCGACATGTTTACCGTCGGCATGCAGGTCGGTGGCGAGGATGCCCGGGGTGTCGGACGCTTCCATCACGACCGCACCGGCTCCGTCACCGAACAGCACACAGGTGGTGCGGTCCTTGAAATCGAGGATGCGCGAGAAGATTTCTGCGCCTAGCACAAGGGCCGTAGACGCGGAACCGGTCTGAATCATCGCATCGGCGATGGTCAGTGCGTACACGAAACCGCTGCACACCGCCTGCACGTCGAACGCGGCGGCGCCGGCGGCGCCCAGTTTGTGCTGAAGGATGCAGGCGGTCGAGGGGAAGACCATGTCGGGCGTCGAGGTGGCGACAATGATCAGGTCGATCTCGCCAGCCTCCCGACCGGCGGCCGCCAGTGCGCATTTCGCGGCCGCAAGGGCCAGATCGCTCGTGCATACGTCCGGCCCAGCGAAGTGGCGCGCCCGGATGCCGGTTCTCTCCACGATCCACTCGTCGCTGGTTTCCACGCCCTTGCCGGCCAACTCCTGCACCAGGTCAGCGTTACTCAGGCGACGTGGCGGAAGGAAACTGCCGGTGCCGGTGATTCTGGAATATCTTCTCATGCGCTCTTTTGATTGTCCGATGCCACCTGCACCGCCACAGCACCGGCCGACAACAGTGGCCTGGCAAGCGCGATCCGGGCCTGGACCCGATCCAGCAACTGGCGTCGGGCTGCATCATACGCGCGCGCCAAAGCATGTTCGAACGCCATCGGGTCGGCCGACCCATGGCTCTTGAATACCAGCCCACGCAATCCCAGCAGCGCGGCGCCGTTGTAGCGCCGGTGATCCACGCGACTCTTGAAGGCAGCCAGCACCGGATACGCGACCAGCGCAGCGACACGGGTCCAGATGGAGCGGGAAAACTCGGCCCGCAAGAAATCGCCGATCATGGTGGCAACGCCTTCGGTGGCCTTCAGGGCGACGTTGCCGACAAAACCGTCGCATACCACGATGTCCACGGTGCCCTTGAAGATATCGTTGCCTTCCACGTTTCCGATAAAGCGCAGGCTGCCCGCCGCGTTGGCAGCGCGCAGCAGTTCGCCCGCCTTCTTGATGGTGTCGTTGCCCTTGGTGACCTCTTCGCCGATATTGAGTAGCCCGACCGACGGGTTGCTGTCCTCTTTAAGTGCAGACACCAGGGCCGAACCCATGAACGCGAACTGCAGCAGGTGCTCGGCGGAACAGTCGACATTTGCACCCAGGTCCAGCACCGTGGTGGCGCCGCCCTTGGCATTGGGCAGCTGAGTTGCGATGGCTGGCCGGTCGATGCCGTCGATCGTCTTGAGCAGGTAGCGGGAAATGGCCATCAGCGCGCCGGTGTTCCCGGCCGAAACAGCCGCCTGCGCACGACCATCCTTGACCTGTTGGACGGCAACGCGCATCGATGAGTCCTTCTTACGGCGCAAGGCCACCTCGACCGGATCATCCATTGCGACCACTTCGCTGGCTGCCACCACGGTGGCCCTTGGATCAACGAATCCGGCCAGTTGGTCCGGCAGGCCAACCAGGATCAGTTTGGCGTCAGGGTGGCGCGACAGAAAATTGCGGCACGCGACCAGCGTCACGGACGGGCCATGGTCGCCCCCCATGCAATCGACGGCAATGGTTGTCATCAACGATCAGGACAGACGCCGCGCCAGTCGGCCGGATGGCGCGCCATAAATACAAAAGCCCGGCGCTACCATGAAGATAGCGTCGGGCGCGCGTGCATGAATACGAATCAGGCTTCGGTTTTTGTCTGGATGACCTTGCGGCCGCGGTAGAACCCCGTCGGGCTGATGTGGTGGCGCAGGTGCGTTTCGCCCGTGGTGGGCTCCACTGCGATGCCAGGTACCACCAGAGCATTGTGCGACCGGTGCATTCCGCGTTTTGACGGGGACTTCTTGTTTTGTTGGACGGCCATGATCCGCTCCTTGGTGCTATGGCGTGGCCAGAAATGGTCACGACGGGTTGATCGGTACGCAGGCTTAAAGCCCTGTGCGAAGCCGGCGAGTATAACCCAACTTCTGACGTCAGCTACCCTTGCCAGGCTTCAACGACGCAAGGACCGCAAATGGGTTCGGTCGCACCGGGTCGGCGATCAACTCCGGATTGGTAACCGACAGCGTCGACTGGATCGGACAGGTTCCATGGCGGGCGATGTAGGGCATCTCCAGCAGAAGTTCGTCCTCGATGAGGACATGCAGGTCAAACTCCTGGTCCAGCACCAGCAGGTCCTCCTCGCTGGTTTCATCCTGCGCGGCGGCGCTGGCCTCGTCCTCGACGAACCGAAACCAGCGCTCCACCTCAATATGCACCTGCATGGCGCCAAGGCAGCGCTGGCATACCTGGGGCACCCGGGCGTCGGCGGCCAGGTGGAGCCAGAGCTCCGGCTGGCCGATCGCACCTGGCCGGGCTTCTCCGCGCGCCGCCCATTGGACCATCCCGTCCGGCGCGACCTGCTGGCAGGCGTCCACGATCCTGGGGAAACGTACCAGTTGCTCCCATCCAGACAGACTGCCAGCGTTCTGCGCGAAGGCCCGCACGTCGAGGCGGGGGGCAGCGATCTCTTTGGACATGGACCGAGTGTAAGAGAATCGCTGCATGACAAGCACGCCACAGCGCCAGTTGATTCTGAGCTCGACATCGCCCTATCGGCGCGATCTGCTTGCGCGTCTGCGCATTCCGTTCAAGGTGCTCGCGCCCCAGGTCGACGAGACCCCGCTGGACGGCGAGAAGCCCCGCGATCTCGCTTGTCGCCTCGCCGTGGCCAAGGCCCACGTGGTGGCCGTCCAGCACCCCGATGCAGTCGTGATAGGCTCCGATCAAGTCGCCGACCTTGAAGGCACCGCGATGGGCAAACCGCTGCTTCACGAGGTCGCAGTGCTGCAATTGCGCCGCATGAGCGGTCATGACGTCGTCTTCCAGACCGCCGTCGCCGTGGTCTGTAGGGCCAGCGGCTTCGCCGGGATGGAACTGGCTCAGGTGCAGGTGCGTTTTCGGACCCTATCCGATGCGGAAATCGAGACCTACCTGCTGGCAGAAAAGCCCTATGACTGCGCTGGCAGCGCCAAGAGCGAGGGCCTGGGAATCGCCCTGCTGGACTCCATTGCCAGTGACGACCCCACCGCGCTGGTGGGTTTGCCCCTGATTCGCACCTGCCGCCTGCTGCGAGCAGCCGGCGTGACCTTGTGGTGACAATCCGAATGCCCCCGAACCCGCCCGCACCCTTGGCCGGGCGCCTGTTCCTGGTCCCGGCACCGCTGGACTTTGGGTGCCAGCACGTGTCACCACTGCGGGACACCATGCCCGAGTCGACGCTGCTGGCCGCATCCACGCTGAGGCACTGGGTATGCGAGAACGCGAAGTCTCTGCGGGCCTACTTGACGCGCGTGCACGCGGTGCATCCGCTGGCCGCGCCGCTGCAGTCACTGCAGATCGTCGAACTCCCACGCGAAGTCCACAAAAAGGGGGATCACCTGGGCGTCTTCGATGCCACGCCGCTGCTGGCGCCTGCACGTGCCGGCCACGATATCGGGCTGGCCAGTGAAGCGGGCATGCCAGCCATCGCAGACCCGGGCTCCTCGGTTGTGCGCGCCGCCCATGGCCTGGGCCTGGAAGTGGTGCCCCTGGTGGGCCCGGTCTCGCTGATGCTGGCGCTGGCAGCCAGCGGCCTGAACGGCCAGAACTTCGCTTTTGTCGGTTACCTTCCCGCTGACGCCGCAGGCCGCGCCCAGAAGGCCCGTGAACTGGAGGCACTGGCCCGCAAGACCGGGCAGACGCAGTTGTTCATCGAGACGCCTTACCGCAATACTGCGATGTTGCAGACCCTGCTGCAGACGCTCGCCGAGAACACGCGCCTCGCGGTCAGCAGCGGCCTGACCATGGCCGAGGCGCGCACCTTCAGCGCCAGCATCGCCCAGTGGCGCAGCCAGGGCAGCGGCCGAAGTCCTGGCAACTCAACTCCGGCCGTGTTTGGAATCGGACCCTGAAGGCCGACAGGTGGCGTCAGCGCAACGTCGAAGTAGCGCGCAGGGCCTTGATCGCGCCGGCACCAATCGATGCACCAAACCGCTTGACCAAACGCTCGGCCACGTTTTCACGCCGCGTGTAGTCGACGATGTCTTCGGCCTTGACGATTTCGCGGGCCACGAAATCCAGATTGCCCAACTGATCGGCCAGGCCCATGTCGATTGCCTGCTGGCCGGTCCAGAACAGGCCGCTGAACGTCTCCGGCGTCTCTTTCAGGCGTTTGCCGCGGCCGGCCTTCACCGCGGCAATGAACTGGGCGTGGATCTGGTCCAGCATGGTCTGGGTGAATGCGCGCTGGCGCTCTGTCTGCGGACTGAACGGGTCGAGGAAGCCCTTGTTCTCGCCAGCCGTCATCAACCGGCGCTCCACGCCCAGCTTGTCCATGAGGCCGGTGAAACCAAAACCATCCATCAGGACTCCGATACTTCCGACGATGCTGGCCTTGTTGACAAAAATCCGGTCTGCAGACACCGCGACGTAATAGGCTGCCGACGCGCATGTCTCCTCCACCACGGCATATACGGGTTTGTTGTACTTGGCCTTCAGGCGCGCCAATTCGTCATTGATGATCCCTGCCTGGACCGGGCTGCCTCCGGGTGAGTTGATCAGCAGCACGACCGCCAGTGCACCCTGATCCTCGAACGCCGCGCGCACGGACGTCAGCACCACGTCGGCACTCGCCTCGCCTCCGGACGATATCTCGCCGTTGATCTCCACCAAGGCGGTGTGGGGAGTCGAGGTGTCGGTCGACGGTCCGCCGCGGTGCAATGCGATCCACACCAGCGTCACCAGGAAGCTCAGCCACGCGAGTCGCACGAAGGTCCGCCAGCGCCGCGCCGTACGTTGTTCCTCGAGAGCGGCAAACGCCAGCTTTTCAAGCGTCTCACGCTCCCACCCAACTGTGGTGGGAGTCGCGGGCAAGGGCGGGGGCATGCCCGGCTGGGTGTCGGGCTGGGAAGGATCGGTCATGTCAGAACTCAAGTGGTTTCAGGTTGTGGGCAGTATGCCAGTGCACGACACCTTCGCGTTCGTCCAGGGCAATCTTGACCAAGCCCCCGCGGCAGGGTCCGCCGCTGCAGCGCCCGGTGTCGGGCCGGTACAGCGCGCCGTGGGTGGCGCAGATCAGCCAGTGCCCGGTCGAATCGAAGAAGCGATCGGGCTGGTAGTCCATCTCCATCGGCACATGGCTGCACCGGTTGAGATAGGCGTGCACCTGCCCGTTGTAGCGGACCGCGAATGCGCGGCAGGTTTGACCCTGGTAGATCACATCGAAGCCAACCGCAGGGCCGCTGTCGCGCAAGGCCCCTGACTGGCACAGGGCAATCGCGGGAATCATCCTCCCGCCTACGCGTTGGCTACCAGCCAGGCGTGCAGTTGCGGCACCGAATGGGCCACGAACCGCGGCCGCAATGGATCAAAGGCGTCCGGCCCGTGGGCGCCGTAGCTGACCCCCACGCTGGCGCAGCCCGCATTGAGCGCCATCTGCAGGTCGTGGGTGGTGTCACCAACCATCACTACGCGCGCCGGCTCCACTCCAAGCTCGCGCATCAACTCGTGCAGCATGCGCGGATGCGGCTTGCCGGCCGTCTCGTCTGCGGTCCGCGATGCGTCGAACAGACCCTGCAATTCGACCGCCTCCAGTGCCGCATCCAGGCCCTTGCGGCTTTTCCCGGTAGCCACCGCAAGCCAATGCTGGCGCTCCTTCAACGCGGCCAACATCGGCAGGACACCCTGAAACAGGCTGATCGCATCCTGCTGCGCCATGTAATGGTGACGGTACCTGGCGCCAAGTTCGGGGTATTTGTCCTTCGGCACATCGGGCGCCGCGTGCGCCAGCGCCTGCATCAATCCCAGGCCGATCACATGCGAGGCCGCCTGGTCCGTCGGCACCGTACCGCCGACGTCGCGTACCGCCGCCTGGATGCAGCGCGTGATGATTGCTGTCGAGTCGAACAGTGTCCCGTCCCAGTCGAACGCGATCAGGTCAAAAGCACGCGCGCGTGTCGGCACGCGGCGCAGCCCGTCGGCATCAGATTGCAGGTGGATGGACATGGTCGAGAAAACGCGTCAGTTCCGGCGGCAGATCCGCGCTCAGTTGTACCTGCTCGCCGCTGTCGGGGTGGTTGAACTGTAACCGCCACGCATGCAGGAACATGCGGCGCAGGGGGGCAACCCCACCAGCACGCTGAAGGGACTTGTTCAGATCGAAATCGCCGTACTTCTCGTCACCAACGATCGGCAAACCCTCGGATGCCAGGTGCACGCGTATCTGATGGGTACGGCCGGTCTTGATGGTCACCTCGAGCAGGGAATAGCCACCCTGCGATCGCGCGACCTTGACCAGGGTCAACGCCGTCATGGCGTCCGGGTGGTCCTTGGCAACCACTTGCACCCGGCGTTCACCGTCCGGCAGCAGATACTTTCGCAATGGTTTGTCCAGCACCTTGTGTCTGGCGGGCCACTGGCCGGCGACCAACGCCAGATAGGTCTTGTCGGTCTCGCGCTCCCGGAACTGGTCCTGGAGCTTCGTGAGAGCGCTGCGCTTCTTGGCCACCAGCAGGATGCCACTGGTATCGCGGTCGAGTCGATGCACCAGTTCCAGGAAACGGGCCTGCGGGCGCGCCATGCGCAATTGCTCGATGACGCCGAAACTTACCCCTGAGCCACCGTGGACCGCCACGCCGGCCGGCTTGTCCACCACCAGCAGCCAGTCGTCTTCGAGCAAGACCGGGAACGCCCGCGCCGATGCGGGACGCGCCCCGCCGCCCGCATGCGCTGCACCCTGCGCCATGGACTCGGCCTTGGCATCGGCCCTGGCCGATGTGCGTACAGGGGGCAGACGCACCTGGTCGCCGGCTTCGATTCGCCGGTCGGCCGCCGCCCGGCCCTTGTTGATGCGCACTTCACCACTGCGGATGATCCGGTACACGTGGGTCTTGGGCACGCCCTTGAGGTGGCGCATCAGGTAATTGTCCAGGCGCTGACCCGCATCCTCCTGGTCCACCATCAGCGTATGGGATTGGGGGGCTTGTTCAGGCCGATTGGCCCCTATAATGACTTTCACTAGCGACCTGCTGCAAGTGGTTGATTTGTCTGGAGTTTAGTCCACACGCAACCCGCAGCACCGCTGGCAGGTCGATGCCTCCGGGAAACCACAAGACAGACTGCAAGCCAATTGCTTGTAGTGGTCGGCAGGAAGAACGGGTACGCCGGCGAATTGAATCATTGATATGGAATACCCAAGCCTGCCAGACACCAACTCGCAGGCGGATTTGAGCGACATGTTCGTGTTGACCGGATCGATCCTTTGCCACCTACCTCGCCTTATTGCGTGGATGGCCGGCATGGCTCTGCCGGCAGCGCCCGTACGTCGGGCCAAAGATGCCCCCATACTGGCGGCGCAAGCACAACACTACCCCCTCGCCCCCATCCACGCGCCACCGCCGCGGTTCATTGTGTGAGCCACCGGCGACCGGCAATTTCCATCGGTTCAAAGCGTCCGCCCAGGCATCGTTTGCTCGTCATGAGCATGTAACGGGTCGAAAGACCCGGGGACCAGCCGTCACGGCCTCAGTGCCGTGCGCGTGGGTCCCCGCCGAGGAAAAGGAACGCAAACCATGAAGCGGATGCTGATCAATGCCACCCAGGCTGAAGAACGCCGGCTGGCCATTGTGGACGGGCAAAAACTGCTC
The DNA here is from genome assembly GCA_031416855.1 of Rhodoferax sp. Classification (GTDB taxonomy): domain Bacteria; phylum Pseudomonadota; class Gammaproteobacteria; order Burkholderiales; family Burkholderiaceae_C; genus CAISIP01. The sequence continues at coordinate 7,898 of JANOUM010000306.1, forward strand.
GACTACGAAATCGAAATCGAAGGGCGCGAACAGCGCAAGGGCAACATCTACAAGGCCGTCGTAACGCGCGTTGAGCCCTCGCTCGAAGCCTGTTTTGTCGACTACGGCGAGGACCGCCACGGTTTTCTGCCGTTCAAGGAGATCTCGCGCACCTACTTTGCCCCGGGTGTGCAGGCCAATCAGGCCCGCATCCAGGACGCGATCCGCGAAGGCCAGGAACTGCTGGTGCAGGTCGAGAAGGAAGAGCGCGGCAACAAGGGGGCCGCACTGACGACCTTCGTGTCGCTGGCCGGACGTTATGTGGTGCTGATGCCCAACAACCCGCGCGGCGGTGGCGTGTCGCGCCGCATCGAAGGTGACGACCGCGCCGAGCTCAAGGAAGCGCTGGACCAGCTCGAATACCCCAACGGCATGAGCATCATCGCCCGCACCGCCGGCATCGGGCGTTCGGCGCCCGAGCTCCAGTGGGACCTGAACTACCTGCTCAAGCTGTGGAACGCCATCGACGGCGCCTCCAAAGGTGGCAAGGGCGCATACCTGATCTACCAGGAGTCCTCGCTCGTCATCCGCGCCATCCGCGACTACTTCAACCACGACATCGGCGACATCCTGATCGACACC
>JANOUM010000307.1:0-3067 GCA_031416855.1 Rhodoferax sp.
GAGCGAGGGAAACTTCAATTCTCCGCGTGACACGTCGCGCAGATTTCGCGTCACGATCGCATGGGCTTGCGCAGCCACCCCAAGCTCGATCAGATGGTTGTCGGCTTCATCGGGCAGGTTGGGCCGCCACGCATAGAACACCTCCACCCAGCGGCATCGGTTCAAAAAACCATCGAAGACTTCGTTGCGTTCCTTGGCCGACAGAACGGAGTCCGCGAACAGATCGGTGCGGCCCAGAACGTCTTCGTACTCTGCAAGCAATGCCGGCCCGAGCACCGGCTGGTACTGCGCGTTCAAACAGGCACGAAGTACCGCGCGCGCACTCCCGCCACCGCGCAGTAGCGCAGCAACCAAGATATTGGTGTCCAGCACGATGGCAGGCATCGCTGAAATGATAGCGCATATGCTGTCACTAGCCTGCGCTCGATCCGATGTCGGCCGCCACCCGAGCCGCCATCTCCGGCACGACGATGTGAACGATGGCGCGCAGCAGCCGCAGTTCACCGGCCCGGTGCAGCTTCGCCCGTTCGGGCCGGGGGCTCTTCGCAAGCTCGTCGTCGAACACAGCTTCGATCGCGGCGAGCAACCGGTTGGCCTGCCGGGGCAGGTTGCGGATCATCGCGTCGAGCTCGCGCTGCGCGGTCTGCGCGGACACGCCGAGTGTGTCGCCTGCGGCCAGCAGATGGGTGCGGCGGACTTGGGCGAAGGTCTTCGCTTCGCCGACCGAAAGTGCCAGGTCCACATCGGGCCAGTGCGCCTTGTCGCGGGCGAACGCCTTCGTGGCATACACGGCCGTGCACAGGAGGTCATAGGCCGGGGCGACGCCGATGCCCCGGGCGGAGACACGGAAGGAGAGGTTCTTCAGGTGGTTGTCGCCGTTGCCGGCGAGCACGTTGGAGAGCACCCAGCGGTAGATCTGAATGCGCGCGGCGGCCTTGGCGCGGCAGTGCTCGATGGCTTCGGCCAGCGCCTGCAGGTTGGCGGCGGTGTACTTGAACGAACGTGCCTTGTTCAGCAACTGGCAGGTGTCGATGGTGTGCAGGCGCGTGGCGGGCTGGCCCGTGCCGACGACGCCGCGGTCGAAGCGCTCCACCACGTACACCGGCTGCGGCACGTAGCGGCGGTAAACGCGCGGCACATCGAGCCCCACCGCCCGGGCCAGGCGCATGGTGAAAAACGCGTTCATCACCGACGCGGGGTAATCGCCGGAGGGGTGGTTGGGTTCGAGGATGTGCGTGGAGGGTGTTGCGGGCAGCGGCTCGAACAGAGCGCCCTCCTGCAGCACGACCACCATCTTGTGCTGTGCCCCGGCGAGCGACATGCGCTTGGGCGCGTCCCGGGTGAGGGACGCATTCGGCAGGTTGAGGATGCGTTCGTTGAGCGCCTCGAGCGACAGCGGCTTCAGGCCCGCCGCGGCAGGCCCCGGTGGGCCCGCCACCCGCAGCACCAGCGAGCCCGCAGACTCGGCGCCGAAGTGGGCCAGCAGGCCAAAAGCGTCTTCGGCTGCCACGCCGGCTTCCTTGGCCAGCACGCTGCGCAGCGCTTCTTCGGGCAGCAGGTTGTCGAAGTACCACTGCACCGGGCGGGAGGATGCGCCGTCGTTATGCAGCGGCGGGGCCTTGGGCAAGGCCGGAGACAGGCCGAAGCTGTCTTGCGCTGCGGTCCATGCGGGGTCGTACTCGAACGCCCACAGGTCGTTCACCTCGCGCAGTTCGCCGACGCGCTGGTCGTTGACCAGCACTTCGAGCCGTCGGACGGTCATGACGGGGCCTTGCCCGTGGGCGCTGCTGGGGGCGACCGGCGGCGGCCTTCGAGCGGGCGCGAGCCGGTGGCGCGCAACAGGGCAAGCACGTCGATAGCCTCGTCGGGCACGTCGGCCTTCAACTCGATGCCGACCTCGGCAAGCAGCTTCAGCACCCGGCCCAGTTGCACGGTGGGCTTGCCGTGCTCGACTTCGCGTACAAACACATGGCCCACGCCGGCACTGCCGGCCAGATCGTCGAGGCGAACGTTTTGAGCCTTGCGCGAGGCCCGCACCAGCAGCTACAGGCTGCCGCCCGCCCTTGCCTCAAGCAGTTGCTGCTCTCGGATGAGGTTCGTGGCGATCTGTCGATCCCGCCAAGGGGCACCGCACGCAGACGCAAGCTCACTGCGGCGGGTTCCTGCTCGAGGCTGCGTGATGTCGTTCGCGTCTGCCAAGCGCCAACCATTGCCAGGCAGGAGGCTGCCGATGGTCCCCTCTCCTTCTGGAAACAAAGTACCGCATAGTGGTACCATCTCAGCATGAAGCGAAGGCACCAGCGCACCCTGGAACTGATCTTCGCCCGGCCCGCAAGCGCAAACGTCCGGTGGCGAGACATCGAAGCGCTGTTCGTGGAAATGGGCGCCGGTGGAGAGCACCCGCAAGTGGTTGGAACAGCATGGAGTTGAACCATGAATGTGATGACGGTTGACGGGTATCGCGCGAAGATCGAATACGACGAAGAACTCGACCTTTTTCGAGGCGAGATTCTCGGGCTCAGCGGGGGCGCTGACTTCTATGGCAAGAACCCCAAGGAACTCCGCACGGAGTTCAGGAAGTCGCTCCAAGTCTTCCTCGAGGTGTGCAAGGAAAAGGGCCTCGAGCCGCGACGCCACTTCTCAGGCAAATTCAACCTGCGCATTCCTCCCGAATTGCATGAGAGGCTTGCCATCGCAGCACAAGCTCAGGGCAAGAGCATCAATAGTCTGGCGCAAGAGGCGTTGCAGGAACGAGTCGCTTCCTGATGGGTTGAGCGCCGCGGTCTGCGCCCTATGCGCGACGTTCTTTGCGCCCCAGGCCTTGAGCGATGAACGTCAGCACCAGCGTGTTCAGCGAAACCCCTTCCGATTTGGCTCGGATCGTCAACTGTGCGTGGACGGTCTTGGGTACCCGCGCGACGAACTTGCCTGACGCGACGCCACCGCTGTTGGGCGCAGGCACCTGTAGATTACCGGCCTTCAAGGCCGCAATCGTCGCCTTCAAAGCGTCCTTGCCGTTCTTCAGCGCTTCTTCCACGGTTTGGCCGTCGGAGATGCATTCCGAGAA
>JANOUM010000308.1:0-4645 GCA_031416855.1 Rhodoferax sp.
TTTACTGTGTGTTGTGTGTGTTGCTTGACCTTGCCCAGCAAGCGGTGCAAGGTGGCTACTTCGCGCACCTGCAGCCCGGAAAACGCCTCGACCACCCAGGCTTCATGCGCGTGCGCCATGTCGGCGAACATCCTGCGGCCCCTGGGGGTGAGCCGCACCCGGTAGGCGCGCCGGTCACCCTGCACCGGCACCCGCTCGACCAGTTCTTCGCCCACCAGCTGGTCGGTGATGCCGGTGACGTTGCCCCCGGTGACCATCATGCGACGCGACAGCTCGTTCATCTTCAGGCCATCGCGCGAGCGCTCCAACTGGGCCATCAGGTCGAACCGGGGCAAGGTGGTTTCGAACTGGTCGCGCAAGCCGCCCCGGACCTGCTTCTCGATCAGCTGGGTGCAGGTGAGCATGCGCAGCCACAGGCGAAGCGCCTCGGGATGTTCTGCCGCGGTGGTGCCGTCCAGGCGCGCTTCCTTGTCCATGTCAGCGGCTCCCCCGCGAGGGGTCAGGTCTTGCCTTTTGCCCTTTGCGCCGATGAATTCGTAGTTTGCCAGCAAGGCAAAAGGCAAGACCTGACCCCTCGCGTGACAAGAACCGCCTCATGCTACAGCCCCTCGGCGCCGGCAGCCGCCTGGGCCAGTGCCTGGGCACCCTGGGCGGACGCCAGCAGTTGCTGCTGCTTCTGGAGTTCGCGGTACAGCTGGTCGCGCCCGCTGAGGTACTGTATTGGCCAGTCGACCGCACGCGATTGCAGCGCCGCGGCTTCGTGCAGCGTCCAGGCCGGGTCGGCCAGGTGCGGTCGGGCCACGGCGCACAGGTCGGCGCGGCCGGCGGCAATGATGCTGTTGGCCTGGTCGGCCTGCGTGATCGCCCCGACCGCGATGGTCTGGATGCCGACCTCGTTGCGGATGCGGTCGGAGAAAGGCGTCTGGTACATGCGCCCGTACACCGGCTGGGCGGCGCGGGTGGTCTGGCCCGAGGACACGTCGATCACGTCGCAACCCACATCCTTGAACAAGCGGGCCACCTGCACCGCGTCGTCGGCGGTGTGGCCACCGGGCACCCAGTCGTGCGCGGAGATGCGCACACTCATGGGCCGATCGGCTGGCCAGACCGCGCGCATTGCGCGAAACACTTCGAGCGGATACCGACAACGGTTTACCAGCCCGGCACTGCCTTCGCCGCCGTAGGCGTCGGTTCGCAGGTTGGTCAGCGGCGTGATGAAACTCGACAGCAGATAACCATGGGCGCAATGCAGCTCCAGCCAGTCGAACCCGGCGTCGGCGGCGCGGCGGGTGGACGCAACGAACTCGGCCAGCAGCGTATCCATGTCGGCCCGGGTCATGGCCTCCGGCGTCTGGTTCTGTTCGCCGTAGGCGACCGCACTGGCGGCCAGCAGCGGCCAGTTGGCACCCGGTGTCGGCAACGGCTCATCGGTCTGCTCCCAACCCAGCTGGGTCGACCCCTTGGGGCCGCTGTGGCCCAGCTGCAAGCCGATCCTGGCACTGCTTTGCCCATGCACAAAATCGACGATTCGCTTGAAGCCGGCCTGCTGCGCGTCGTTCCACAAGCCCGGGCAACCCGGGGTGATGCGGCCGTTGGCATTCGGGCTGGTCATCTCGACCATCACCAGCGCGGCGCCACCCAGCGCGCGGGCACCCAGGTGCACCAGGTGGAAGTCCTGCACCAGCCCGTCCACCGCGCTGTAGGTGGCCATCGGCGAGACCACGATGCGGTTCTTGAGCCGCGCGCCACGCACTTGCAGCGGCAGCAGCATCGGGGGTACCGGCGGCGTGGTCACCGGCACACCGGTGCAGCCCGCCAGCCAGGCCTCGAACCCCTGCAGCCACTGCCGGTCGCGCAAGCGCAGGTTCTCGTGGCTGATGCGTTGTGAACGGGTGAGCAGCGAATAGGCGAACTGCTCGATCTGCATGCCGGTGTAGCGGTCCACGTTCTCGAACCATTCGGTGGAATTGCGCGCTGCGTTCTGGATCTTGAGCACCTCGACACTGCGCCGATCCTCGTAGTGCTGCAGCACGACCTCGATGTCCGCATCCGCACCGGATGCACGGCCGACAGCCGCGAACGCCTGCGCCAGATCGATCGCATCCTCCAATGCCAGCTTGGTGCCGCTGCCAATCGAGAAGTGGGCCGTATGGGCAGCATCGCCCATCAGCACAAAGGGCACGCGCCGGTGCGCCAAGTTCTCGAAGTGCACCCAGGTGTTGCACATCACGCGCGGAAAACGGATCCAGCTGGCCGATCCGCGCAGGTGCTTGGCGTTGCTGATCAGCGCGTGGCCGCCCAGGTACTGCGCGAACAGGCGCTCGCAAAAGGCGATGCCCTCGTCCTGGCTCATGTCTTCCAGCCCGTGCGCCTGCCAGACATCCTGCGGGGTCTCGACGATGAAGGTCGAAGTGTGGTTGTCGTACTTGTAGGCGTGGGCCTGAAACCAGCCGTGTTCGGTTTGTTCGAATGCAAAGGTGAACGCATCGAAGGTGCGGTGTGTGCCCAGCCACACGAAACGGCACATGCGGGTGTCGATGTCGGGCTGGTAGGTGGCGGCGTAACGGGTGCGGATGCGGCTGTTGAGGCCATCGCTGGCGATCACCAGGTCAGCCTGGTAGTGCTCGGCCAGCGCCTGCTCATCGGCCACATCGGTCTCGAACACCAGCTCCACACCCAGCGCCATGCAGCGCTCCTGCAGGATGTTGAGCAGGTGCTTGCGCCCGATGCCGCAAAAACCGTGGCCACCAGAGCGCACACTGCGGCCCTTGAAAAACACCTCGATGTCGTCCCAGTGGTTCAGCGCGTCGCCAATCAGCGCGCCGGTGACCGGGTCAGCCGCGCGCAGGTTGTCGAGTGTCTGGTCCGACAGCACCACGCCCCAGCCGAAGGTATCGAAGGGCTTGTTGCGCTCGACCACCACGATGCGGTGTGCAGGGTCCTGGAGCTTCATCAGAAGGCCGAAATACAAGCCGGCGGGGCCACCACCAATACACACGATATTCATGAAGGAATAGTTTAGACTTAAACTAAATGTTGTCAACCGGACAGTCCCGGGCTTGCCGGCGCGGCGCAAGTCGGTAGCTCGGAAGTCGGCAACAGTGTCGACAACAGTTGACGTCGGGCGCAAGGCTGGCAAGAATGGAGCCATGGAACAGCTGATTCGCAGCGCAGAGATCCGACTCGCGCGTCTGAATGTGCCCGTGGCCGTGCAATTGCCCGGCGGGCGCACGCTGGGCCGGCTGCCGGCCGGTGTGACGCTGGAGTTCAAGCGCTGGCGCAGCCTGGGCCTGCTGGCGGCAGGCCGGATTGGCGCGATCGCCGAGGGTTTTGTCGAAGATCGCATCCGCATCGACGGCACCATGCGCGACGTGATGTCTGCAGCCGCCGGCCTGCTGCGCGGCGATCCGGTCGCGAGCGGCAACGGCTGGTGGCGCAATACGCTGCGCCAGGCCCGCTCCGCGGCCGCGCATTCGCTGGAGCGCGATGCCGAGCAGATCCAGTTCCACTACGACGTGAGCGACGACTTCTATGCCTTGTGGCTGGACCCGCGGCGGGTCTATTCCTGCGCGTATTTCGAGCGGTCCGACATGTCGCTGGCCCAGGCGCAGGACGCCAAGCTGGACCTGATCTGCCGCAAGCTGCAACTGCGCGAGGGCGAGAAATTCCTCGACATCGGTTCCGGCTGGGGCGCTCTGCTGCTGTGGGCCGCCATGCATTACGGGGTGGATGCCACCGGTATCACGTTGTCGCGCAACCAGCAGGCGCATGTGCAGCGCCTGGTCGACCGGAACGGGCTGCACGGCAGGGTGCGCATCGAATTGCGCGACTACCGCTCCCTGCCCTGCGATGCCCACTACGACAAGATCGCCTCGGTGGGCATGTTCGAACATGTCGGGCGCGCCAATCTGGCGGCGTACTTCCGCACCATCGCGCGGCTTCTCAAGCCCGGCGGGCTGGTGCTCAACCACGGCATCACGTCCAGCGCGGTGGACGGCAGCGAGCTCGGATCGGGCATGGGCGAGTTCATCGAAAAATACATCTTCCCGGGCGGCGAGCTGCTGCACGTGAGCCAGCTGTTGCGCGAAACCGCCCTCGCCGGGCTGGAGATGGTCGACACGGAAAACCTGCGTCCGCACTATGCGCGCACCTTGTGGGCCTGGTCAGACGCGCTGGAGGCTCAACTGGATGCCGCCCGGTCCGCGCTGGCCCGGCCGAAGGAGCCCCGACACGCTGAACGCATATTGCGCGCCTACCGCCTGTACCTGGCCGGCAGCGCCATGAGTTTCGAGCGCGGATGGATTGCGCTGCACCAGATGCTCTCGGCCCGCCCCACGACAGACCGGGCGGTTGACACCATCGCAGGCGCACAATCCATCTACCCGTTCAACCGCAGCTACATGTACCCATGCTCTACACCTTCAAGTCCCCTGTAGCTGCCAACCTGATCATGCTGCAGCCCAACGGGGCCCGGCTGCTGCAGATCATCGGCAAGGATCCCGGCCCGAAGGGCATCGTGCTGCCGGAACAGATGCCGGCGGCGATCGCGGCTCTGGAGGCGGCCATGGCGGCGGAGGACGCCGCGCAGCAGGAGGCCGCTGCCGCCGCCAGGACTGCCGGCGAAGCCGTACCCCAGCCCAGGGAT
>JANOUM010000309.1:0-10699 GCA_031416855.1 Rhodoferax sp.
GGCCAGCGCGGCGCGGTGCTCCTGGTACGAGAAATACAGCCCGATGCCGCCCGAGGCCAGCAGCGCGACGCTGACCAGCGAGATGATCAGCAGCAGGTATTTGCGGAACAGGCGGCCGCGCAGAATGCCGGGCCGGATGGCAGGCAGCGGTTCGGTCGGTGCGGCGGCAATCATTACCCCGCATTCTGCCCGACGCGCAGGAGTGGTTGCGGCTGACTGTTCGGCCCAACGCGGGGGAGCCATTCGGATATCCCTTGCCAGACGAGGCACTCGAATACCACTTTGCGGCCATCCGTGGTGCCCCGGCCCCAGAGTCGCGGGTCGGCGTCGCCGCATCAAGTCACTTTCCCTTGGCACGGCAGGTCAGCCAGTGGCGGAGCACATGCAAACACCTGCTGCCGCTGGTATGCACTAAACTAGTCATCTAGCTAGTTGATCAGGAGAATGCGCATGAAAGAAGTTGGAACATTCGAGGCCAAGACACACTTGAGCGCGCTGCTCGACGAGGTTGCCGGGGGCATGGAGGTGGTGATCACGCGGCGTGGCATTGCCGTGGCGCGGCTGGTTCCCGCCCATGCGCCCCGGGCCAGCGCGGTCGGCGATCCGATTGCGCGGGCCAAAGTGTTCGCCAAGAAGCAGACGCTGGGGCGCCTGTCCTGGAAGAAGCTGCGCGACGAGGGCCGCCGGTGACTGGCTTTGTGCTCGACGCCTCGGTCGCGCTTGCCTGGTGCTTCGACGACGAAGGCACACCGGCCGCCTGGGCGCTGCTTGACCGATTGCAGCACACGCCGGCGTTTGTACCGGCCTTGTGGGCGCTGGAGGTTGGCAACATCCTGCTCGGCGCCGAGAAACGCCGGCGCATCACACAGGCGCGCAGCGTCGAATTCCTGGGGATACTGGGTGCGCTTGACATTCGCGTCGATCCGGACCAACCGGGGCGCGCATTTCGGGATGTGCTGCCGCTTGCGCGCGCGCAGCAGCTAACGACATACGACGCGAGCTACCTCGAACTGGCCATGCGCCTGGGGCTGCCACTGGCAACCAAGGACGCAGCTCTGGTGCGCGCGGCCGCCACGCTGCGCGTCGCAACGCTCGCTGCTTGACGGCGCAGCGGCGGCGGTCAAGGTATCAGTCTGATTCATTGGATGTTTCACCGGATCACGTCGTCGGCGCGCAGCAGCAACGACTGCGGAACCGTGATACCCAGCGCCCTGGCCGCTTTTGTCTTGATCACCAGCTGGAACTGGGTGGGTTGGAGGACGGGCGAATCGGCCGACTTGGCACCTTTGAGGATGCGCCCGGTGCAGACGCCGATCTGGCGATACATCGCTCTCTTTGGTGTAATAATGTAATACAGATTTTTCGAGATGCCCTGCACCATGACGCTCACCGTCCGACTCAGCGCCCATCTGGAAAACCAGCTCGAGGTGTATTGCAAGGCCCGCCATGTGACCAAGACACATGTCATCACGCAATTGCTCAGCGAGCATTTGTCACCCGCGCCGCGTGATGCCAAGACGGCGCTCGAACTCGCGCGCCAGTTCGATGTGGTGGGCAGCTTTTCCAGCGGCCAGGGCGATCTGGCGCAAAACCGCAAGCGGTACTTGAGGGAAAAGCTCCGTGCCAAGCATCCTGGTTGACGCCGGGCCGCTGATTGCGCTTGCCGACCGATCGGACAGGCACCACCGCCGCGTCGCTGCTTACCTCAAACGCTTCAACGGCCATTTGCTCACCACCTGGCCGGTGCTGGCCGAAGCCTGCCACTTCATGCCCGAGCACACGCAGATCGCGTTCCTGCGCTGGGCCGATGCGGGCGGGCTGGGTGTCATGGAGCTGAACGCCACCGCGCTGGCCACGCTGGCGGAATGGAAGGAAAAGCACGCCGACTTGCCGATGGACCTGGCCGATGCGTCGCTGCTGTGGCTGGCACAACAGACCGGTGTGCTTGACATCCTGACCATCGACCTGAAGGACTTTTCGGTCTATCGCCTGGCCAACGGCAAGGCGTTGACTCCGGTGCTGTAAGCGCTTCATTGGATCACCTCATCGGCCCGCAGCAGCAGCGTTCGCGAAATCGTCAGCCCCAGCGCCCGGGCGGCCTTCAGATTGATCACCAGCTCAAACCGCGTCGGTTGTTCGATCGGCAGGTCGGCTGCCTTGGCACCCGCCAGGATGCGCGAGGCGTAACCGGCGAGTTGGCGATTCATCGCCTCCAGGCTCGGCCCGAAGGCCATCAATCCGCCCTCGCGCGCGGCGTCCGGCCACTGGTAGATGGCAGGCAGCTTGGCACTGGCCGCGAGCTGGAAGATGTGCGCGCGCAGGTTGTACAGGAACGGCGAGTTGAGCACGTTGACCCCGGCCACGCGCAAGCGACGCGCGGTTGCGAAGGCCGTGTCGATCTCGTCCACCGTGCGCGCATAGGCCGCATGTGTCACCAGCCCCAGCGCGTGCCCGGCGTCTTTGACCAGCCGCATGGCTTCGGGCAGGGCCTGAAGCTCAGCCAGGTTGAGCACGGCGCTGCCTCGGGGCAAGGTCAACGCGAGCAGCTCCAGGCGCTTGGCATTCAGCGGAAAGGGCAGAAAGCTGATCCCCGTCACCCGCCCGCCCGGGCGCCCGAGCTGCGCCGCATGACCCGAGGCGACCAGATCGCCCAGTGACACGACGGGCGTGTCCAACACGGCCGTGGCGGCCAGCGCAGCGTTGGTTGCCAAGTTGCCGGGCGCAACGATCACCGCCGGCTTGAGCGCCGAGATTTCGGCGGCCAGGCGCGGCAGGTCCTGCGCGCGTCCCTCTGCAAAACGCACGTCCAGCACCACGTCGCGGCCTACAACATGGCCGCGCTCGCGCAGGCCCTCGCGAAAAGCCTGCAAGCCGGTGGGGTTAGTGGTGGCGCCCCCTGCCGTCAGGTAGCCTATGCGTTGGGCCACCGGTCCGGGCTGGGCACGCGACGGCTGCACACCAAACCCGCCCAACAGTGTCGTGCCCGCCGTGGCCAGCAGCAAGGAGCGTCGTTGGGTGCCGGCATCCCATCGCTGCACGATCGGAGTCTGCACCGAAGCACTTCGCGCTTTCACTGAATCACCTCATCCGCCCGCAACAACAGCGACTGCGGGATCGTGAGCCCCAGCGCCCGGGCAGTTTTCAGGTTGATCACCAGCTCGAACTTGGTCGGCTGCTCCACCGGCAGGTCATCGGGCTTGGCGCCTTTGAGGATCTTGTCGACATAGGTCGCGGCGCGGCGCCAGATGTCGACCAGGTCCGCGCCGTGCGACATCAGCCCTCCGGCTTCGACCAGCGGCCGCAGCCCGAACATGGTCGGCAGCCGGTGGCTGATGGCGATTTCGGCGATGCGCCCGCCGTGCGGAAAGAAAACACCGCCACCGAGCACCAGCAAGCCGCTGGCGCGCGCGGTGGCGGCAGTCTTGATAGCGGCGTCGATCGCACCCATGTCGCGCTGTTCGAGCGACAACAGCTTCCAGCCACGCGCGCGGGCGGCGCCCTCGGCCGCTTGCCAGTCCTGCGGGTCGGCCCGGTACCAGAGCACGGCCACCGGCGCGGCGCCGGGAACGAGCTCCTTGAGCAGCTCGAGCCGCTTGCCGATGGTCTCGGTCGATTGCAGGCTCAGACCAGTCACGTTGCCACCCGGACGGGCCAGGCTCTGGACCAGCCCCTGGCCCACCGGGTCGACCGATGCCGCCATCACGATGGGTATGGTCGAAGTCGCCTGCTTGAGGGCGACCGCCGGCAACCCGCCGCCGGCGATGATCACATCGGGTTGCTGGCGCACCAGCTCGGCCGCCAGGGCGCTCAGGCGCTCCGGATTGCCCCCGGGGCCGCGCGACTCGGTCACGAAATGCTCACCGTACCGGTAGCCGAGCGCGCGCATCCGCCCAGGAATGCGGCCGTTGATCGGTCTGCGGGCTGTGGACCGGTCGGGCCGGAGTGACTGCCACTGAAACCGAGGATGCCGACGCGGAAAATCTTGCGGACGCCCTGTGCCACGGCCGGCAACGGCACGCCCGCAGCGAACATGGCAAGCGAACCGAGAAAGACCGCACGTCTGTCCACCTGGTCACCTCTCGTCATGTAGAACCGACACACGCCCCGGGATCGACGGGCGCATGGACCGATGAAGCCGAGTTGCGCCTCAGTTTACGCTTCAATCTGGGTTGTGGGGGCCCCCGTGACTGACCTTGACTACAGCGCACACGCCATCACCCTGCAAAGCCTGCCGGGTCAGCACCGGATCAAGCGCGTCGATGTTTTGCGACGCCACGAAGACGAAAATCCGTATACTGAACGGCTGCACCTGGGCCACGCCCGAACCAGAAACCAGTAGGGCTTCGACAGGCTATCGGTACCTTGTGCACGAACCATCGGGGAACGCCATGAACTACCGTGACATCATTTCCATCGAGGCTGGCAAGCGTGGTGGCAAACCCTGCATTCGTGGCTTGCGAATCACGGTCTACGAGGTACTTGAATACCTCGCCTCCGGCATGACCAGCGCAGAGATTTTGAAAGACTTTCCAGACCTTGCAGCAGCTGACATCCAAGCCTGCCTTGCCTACGCGGCCGACCGCGAGCGGCTTCAGTTCACGCTTGCCGCGTGAAGCTCCTTTTCGATCAAAACCTTTCGCCAGCGCTGGCCAAGCGGCTCGGGGATCTGTTTCCTGACTCTCTGCATGTGCGTGACACCGGGATGGAGCGCGCCATGGATGCTGACATCTGGCGCTTTGCCCTGGACCACGGCTTGGCCATCGTGACCAAGGATTCGGATTTTCAGGAAATGGGGCAGTTGGCGATGGCGGCACCCCGGATCGTGTGGATCCGCCGCGGTAATTGTTCCACCGCCGACATTGAAGCCCTGCTGCGACAGCATGCCGAACGCATCACTTCTTTTGGTGAAGGCAGTGCACCAGGGTTCATGATTCTTCTTTGACGGCGGTCATTCGATCACCTCATCCGCGCGCAGCCGCATCGCCGGCGAAATCGTGACACCCAGCGCCCGGGCGGTGGCCAGGTTGAAGACCAGTTCGTAGTTGGTGGGCTCCTCCACCGGCAGGCTGGCCGGCGCGGCGCCTTTGAGTACGCGGTCCACGAAGCTAGCAGTGCGCCGGAAGGTGTCCGCACGACTGGGGCCGTAAGCCATCAGACCACCGGCGACGGCGAACGGCCGCAACGAGGAACTCGCCGGCAGGCTGCGCCGTGCGAGCAGTTCTGCCAGCGGACCGGACTGGCCCAGGGTGAACAGCGGCTGCACGATGACGGCCTGTGCGCGTTCGCGCTGCATCGTGTCGGCAGCGGCTTCGAATTCACCCGAGCCGCCGATCAGCACCAGTTGCAGCTTGAGTTTTTGCACCCGGGCCGCCGCCTCCAGCTCGGAGACGAAGATCTTGGTTGCCGGATCCTGGGTGGAACCAAGGAAGGCCACACGCTGCAGCCCGGGCAGGGTCTCGCGCAACAACTGGAGCTGCTTGGCTGTCGCGACGGGATGGTTGGCCGACACACCCGTGATGTTGCCGCCCGGGCGTGCCAGTGACGCCACCAGCCCCGCGCCGACCGGGTCGGCCGTGCTGCCCAGGATGATGGGGACAGAACGCGTCGCATCGCGCAATACCAGCGCCGCCGGAGTGGCCGAGGCCACCAGCAGGTCAGGGTTCAGCGCGAGCAGTTCGGCCGCATGACGCTGGGCGGGTTCACGGTTGGTGGCCCAGCGCCACTCGATCGTGATGGTCTGGCCTTCGCGGTAGCCGATTGCCGCCTATGCCTGCGTCAGCCCGGCCTGGTTATCGTCGCCGGGCACGCCCCAGCGCAGCACGCCGATGCGGGGGACTTTTGCGGCGGACTGGCCGGCAACCCGGCCGGGCAGACCCATGCCAAGGGCCACGGCACCGGCGATACACCTGGCAACAACGCGTCGCTTCATTGAATCACCTCGTCGGCGCGCAGCAGCACGCTTTGCGGGATGGTGATGCCCAGCGCCCTGGCGGTCTTGAGGTTGATCACGGTCTCCAGCCGGGCCGGCAATTCGACCGGCAGGCTCGACGGCGGCGCACCTTTCAGGATCCGGTCCGCATAATGCGCCAGACGGCGATAAGCATCGCGCAGGTTGGGCCCGTAGCTGGCGATGCACCCCGCCTCGGCAAAGCTGGCCCAGCCAGAGACACACAGGATGCGCTCCTTCAACGCGAACGCCGCAATCCGCTGCGCGCGTGCGACCATACCCGCATCCGGAAACACCACCATGCCCTGGCAGTTTTGCAGGCGGATCTTCTGCAGCGCGGGTTCGAACTCTTCGGGCGAGCCGAACTCGACATAGGCAACCTGCAAACCGAGCTGCTCGGCTGCCGCCAGTGACTCCCTGCGCTCGGCCAGTACACCCGGGTGTTGCGGGTTGGCCAGGATCGCGACACGCGTCATCTTCGGCTCGATCTGCTTGATCAGCTCCATGCGTTTGCCCACCAGCTCCAAGGCCAGGAACGACATGCCGGTGGTACTGCCGCCGGGACGCGCAAAACTCTGCACCAGGCCGGCCTCGACCGGGTCGCCACTGAACGCAAACAGCACCGGGATGCGTCCGGCGGCAGCGCGGTGCACCAGCGGCACCGCAGGGCCGGTGGCGACCACCATTGCCACCTGCAGACGCAGCAGTTCATCGACAGCGGCGCGCACACTCGCCGCATCACGCTGTGCGATACGCAGTTCGATACGCGGCGCCCTGGCCCCGGAATAACCCAGCGCGTCCAGGCCGGCGCGGAAATCGTCCAGCGTGCGGCCCGGGTCAGCCAGCGAGATCCAGCCGATCGGCTGCCCGCTTGCGGGGCTTTGCGCCATGCCGGCGAGAGGGAGCAAGACTGCCCCGATGCCGGCACCAACCATGAGCTGACGGCGTCGCTTCATTGAATCACCTCGTCTGCCCGCAGCAGCAGCGCCTGCGGAATCGCAATGCCGAGGGACTTGGCGGCTTTCTGGTTGATCACCAGTTCGAACTTGGTGGGTTGCTCGACCGGAAGGTCGGCCGGTCTGGCACCCTTCAGGATCTTGTCGACAAGGCTCGCCGCCTGCCGGTACTGCTCGGGCACATTGGTGCCGTAGGAGACCAGGCCACCGGCCTCGACATCCTCGCGCGACGGATAGATCACCGGCAGTCGGTGTTTGACGGACAGCGCCGCGGTCTGCTCGCGCAGCATGAACACCAGCGGGTCGATCATCCGGATGGCGGCGCCGGCACGTGCCCGCACGGCGGCCTCGAAGGCCGGCTCGAGATCGGCCGGCTTGCGTACCTCCAGCACGGGGCTCAATTCGAGGCCCAGGCGGCCGGCGGCTGCCTGCGCACTGCGCAACTGCAGCGGCGCGTTCTGCGAGTCGGGATTGACGAACACTGCGACACGCCGCGCGCCCGGCACCATCTCCTTGAGCAGCTCCAGCCGCTTGCCCGCCAGCTCGGCCACGATGTTGGTGATGCCGGTGATGTTGCCCCCGGGGCGTGCCAGGCTTTGCACGATGCCGGCGCCCACGGGGTCGGCCACCAGCACAACCACCATGGGCAGACTCGAAGATGCAGCCTTGGCAGCGAGACTGGCCGGCGTGGTGGAGACCAACAACACGTCGGGCCTTTGTTCGAGCAACTCCTTTGCCAGTGCCGGCAGGCGGTCGACCTTGCCTTCTGCGTAACGCTGCCGCAACACGAAGTCCCGGGTCTCGGCATGCCCCAGCGCACGCATGCCTTCCCGAAACGCATCGATGAACGCCTTGCTCGCCAGCGCGCCGCTGCCGGAGAGGTGCGCGATGTGATGCACCTTGCCCGCCGGTTGCGCCAGGCCGCAGGCCGGTAAGGCCAGCCATGTGCTGCACCAAAGCAGAATGCGTCGGCGGCGAGTCAGCACGGGACCCTCTCTTCGGTGTAATAATGTAATACGCCGTCCAGAGGAAACCTCGCGCCATGACACTGACCGTCCGACTCAGCACGCATCTGGAGGATCAATTCGACAGGTATTGCAAGGCCCACCGTGTGACCAAGACGCATGTCATCACACAATTGCTCAGCGAGCATCTGTCGCCTTCGCCACGCCTGGGCAAGACGGCGCTGGAACTCGCCCGTCAGTTTGACGTAGTGGGTAGTTTTTCGAGCGGCCAGGGCGATCTTTCGCAGAACCGCAAGCAGTACCTGATGAAAAAGCTTCATGCCAAACATCCTGGTTGACGCCGGGCCGCTGATTGCGCTGGTCGACCGGTCCGACAAGCACCATCGCCGCGTGACATCGTACCTGCGGCGCTTCGATGGCGTTTTGCTCACAACCTGGCCGGTAATGGCGGAGGCCTGCCACTTCATGCCTGAGCACACGCAGATCGCTTTCCTTCGCTGGGCCGAGGCGGGTGGACTGGGCGTGATGGAGATGGACCACTCTGCCCTGGCAACGCTCGCGGACTGGAAGGAAAAATACGCTGACTTGCCCATGGATCTTGCGGATGCATCGCTGGTCTGGCTGGCCCAACAAACCGGCGTACTTGGCATCCTGACCATTGATCTGAAGGATTTTGCCGTGTACCGCCTGCCCAACGGCAAGGCACTGGCACCCGTGCTGTAGCCGCTTCATTGAATCACCTCGTCGGCGCGCAGCAGCAGCGACTGCGGAATGGTCAGGCCCAGCGCCTTGGCGGTCTTCAGGTTGATCACCAGTTCGAACTTGGTGGGCTGTTCCACAGGCATGTCAGCCGGTCGAGCGCCCTTCAGGATGCGGTCGACATAACTCGCCAGACGCCGGTGCAGTCCGTGCAGGCTGGTGCTGTAGGCCATCAGGCCACCATCGACAACCTGGTCGCCCCATTCGTACATGGCCGGCAGGCGGTGTTTCGCCGCCAGCGGAATGATCTGCGCGCGGTCGCGCCAGAAAATGTTATGTGCACCGACGAACAATGCGCCCGGCCGCTGCGCCGCGATGGCAGCAAAAGCGCGTTCGTAGTCGCCACTGCGCACCTCGGTGACCAGCAAGTCGATCCCCAGCGTCACGGCGGCCGCGCGCGTCTCATGCATCTGCAGCTGGATGGCGGGGTCATCAGGCGCCAGGAATGCCATCCGCGTAGCCCGGGGAACGGCGGACTTGAGCAGCTCGAGTTTCTTGCCGGCCAGCGTGCCGTCGGGGGCGATCAGCACACCGGTGACATTGCCCCCCGGTTGCGCCAGGCTCGCGACGACCCCGGCCGCCACCGGGTCGAAGTTGCCGAACAGGACGATCGGGATCACCGCGGTCGCATCTTTTGCCGCGCGCACCGCCGACGCCCCAACGGCGATGATGACATCGACCTTCGCTTGTACCAGCTCGCGTGCCAGCACCGGCAGCCGGTCGAGCTCACCGCCGGCCCAGCGGGCCTCGATGGCCAGGTTGCGGCCTTCGACATAACCCAGTTCGCGCAGCGCAATCGGGATGCCGGTGACCTGCAGGTCCGACGCAGATTGCGGCGGCGCGCTGGGCCGTAGGATCCCGACCCGGTAGACGCGCCCGGCGCCCTGTGCCCGTGCGAGGCATGGCAGTGCCACCTGCCCCGCCGCCAAAGCGCCCATCAAGCTGCGCCGGTCGATCATTCGATCACCCGGTTGGCGCGCAGCATGATGCCCTGCGGCAACACGACGCCCAGTGCCTTGGCGGTGCGCAGATTGACCACCATCTCGATCACCGTGGCCTGCTGCACCGGCAAGCTGGCCGGCTTGGTGCCGTTCAATACCTGGGCCACCATGTCTGCCGCCCTGCGGTAGGCCGCTGGAAAGTCCACCCCATACGACACCAGCCCGCCCGCCTCGGCCCACAGTGCGTTGTTGAACATGCCAGGCAGACGGTGCTGCAGCGCCAGCTCCGGTATCTTTCGCCGCGCTGGCACAAACAGCCCGGACGCCAGGGGCAGGACAGCGTCCACCCTGCCACGCGCGAACGCGGCAAAGGCTGCGTCGTAGTCATACGGAGCAGTCTTGAACTCATGCACCAGCAGCTCCAGGCCCAGCGTGTCGGCGGCAGTGCGCACCAGCACCAGTTGGCGCAGCGACGCTATGTCGGCCAGCACCCCGACTTTTCTCGCCTTGGGCAACAGCTCCTTGATCAGCTCCAGCCGCTTGGCCGAAGTCTCCTCCTGCAACTGGTAGACGCCGGTGATGCGCCCGCCAGGCCGCGCCAGGCTCGCCACATGGCCGGTTGCCACCGGGTCGTAGTCGTTGGCGGCGATGATGATGGGCTCATCCAGCGTGGCCTGCTTCATGGCCACCAGGCTGACCTCGGAACCGGGTGCCATGTAGATGTCGCACTTGAGGCGCGCCAGCTCGTGCGCCAGTTCTGGCAGCCGGTCGGCGCGGCCATCGGCGCTGCGGTGTTCGACGACCAGGTTTCGCCCTTCGGCGAACCCGAGCTCGCGCAGGCGCTCGAAAAACGCCACGTTGTAGGACTCGGAGCGCGATGCGCCGGTCGACAGCCAGCCCAACCGGTAAATACGCCCAGCCTGCTGCGCAGCAACCCTCAGCGGCATCACGAGCGCCACCGCGCCGCCCGCCGTAACCAACAAGCGCCGGCGCATCACTCGATCACCTCGGTGGCGCGCATCAGCATCGGCGGCGGAATGGTGCGACCCACGGCCTGCGCGGTCTTGAGATTGACCACCAGTTCGTACTTGCCCGGCACCTCGACCGGCAGGTCGGCCGGCCGCGCCCCAC
>JANOUM010000310.1:0-5516 GCA_031416855.1 Rhodoferax sp.
CGCAGGAAATCGAACACCGCAATCCGAATGAGAACAATGCAGGTAGACAGATGAACAACTATGTGCTGCTTGGGACGTGCTTTGTGCTCGGGCTGGTGCTGCGCCGCTCCGGAAGGCTTCCGGACAACGCAGCGGCATCACTCAATGGCTTCATCATCAATGTGTCCCTGCCGGCGCTGACGCTAGCCTATGTGCATGGACTGAAGCTCGACACCACGCTGCTCCTGCCCGCTTTGATGGCCTGGATATTATTTGGGTTGGGTGCTGCGTTTTTCTGGATGGCTGGTCGATGGCTACAGTTATCCCGCGCCACTACCGGGGGTTTGATGCTGGTTGGGGGTCTGGGAAACACCGCGTTTGTCGGCCTGCCCATGATCGACACTTTCTACGGTGCCCAATACTTGGGATTGGGCATCGTCATCGATCAGCTCGGTTCCTATTTTGTACTCTCGACCGTTGGAATCGTCACGGCGTCCGTTTATTCGTCGGGCAAACAGGTGCAGCTAAGGGCGGTCGTCCTGAAGATCGTGCGCTTTGTGCCGTTGCAAGCGTTCGTGCTGGCCTTGCTGCTGATGCCTTGGCAGTACCCTGGGTGGCTGGATGAATTGTTCAAGCGCCTGGGCTCCACCCTGGTTCCGCTGGCGCTCGTGTCCGTGGGCTACCAGATGCGATTGAGCCAGGTGCGAGGTCGCAGCGCGGCGCTGGCCAGCGGCCTTGCGTTCAAGCTGTTGCTCGGTCCGGCATTGATCCTGTTTATCTACAGCCAGGTATTCGGCCTGCAGGGCACGGTACTTCGTGTGTCCGTGTTCGAGGCGGCCATGGCACCGATGATCGGCGCCAGCATTGTCGCCATGGAGCACGAACTCGACCCGCCTTTGCTCACGCTCATGGTGGGGATAGGCATTCCGCTCTCTTTCCTGACACTGCCTGCGTGGTGGTACGTCCTGGAAAAATTTTGAGCTGGGGACTGCTTCGCACATCGTTGCAAAAAGTCGGCCCATCAGCATTGACTGCACCAGGTGCGGGATCGTGGCGACCGCCTGGACCTGGTCACTGGATGCACCCCGTGAAATTTGCGATAAACCGGCCCCGAGTCAGAGCTGGGACGGAGCAGCCGCCGCCTGTGGCCAGTTATTTTTACGATCACATGAAGGCAGAACTGGGCCAGTTTGGCAATGCGCGCTCGCGCTAGCCGCAGCTAAACCATCATCGGCGCCGCAAGCCCTATCGGCGTCACGGGTGTCTGTAGCGGCAGCGGCAGCGGCAGCGGCAGCGGTGCGATTTCATAGCACCGAACCGGCTCGGAAAAACCTTTCAGGACCAGCTCGCCGAGGCTCTGGACCCGCAGCGTTTTTTCGATGTTGTCGGCCACAACACTGCAGATCAGGATCTGCCCTCCACTGGCCTCCGAACACAAACGGGCGGCGAGATTGGTGACACCTCCAATGGCTGCATAGTCGCGTCGGCCGTCAAAGCCGATGGCACCAATGGTTGCCATCCCCTGGGCGATGCCAACTCCCATGGAAAGACTGTAGTCGCGCTGTTGCCAAGTCTGGTTGAGCGCCTGGAAACGAGCCTGCATCTCCAGCGCCATTTTTCCGGCCATGACGGCCGAATCGGGAATTTCAACCGGATCGTTGAGAAAGATCATCATCCCGTCGCCGGCAAAACGCTCCAGAGTGGCCTCATAGGCGGCGATTATTTCGCCCATCGCCGCATGAAACTCGCCCAAGATGCGCATGACTTCATCGGCTCCATGCTTCTGGGTGAAGGCGGTGTATCCACGCAGGTCGAGAAACAGCACGACGATCTCGCGGTGGTGCGGCCGATACAACTCCTCGCTGCTGGCCGAGAGCAGTTGATCGGCCACCGCCGGCGAGAAGAAGCGCCGCAACCGCTCCAGACGCCGTGCCTGGCCCAGGCGCGCCGACAGCGCGAGTGACAGCATGATCGCATCGAGCAGCATGCCGAAGTCCACGGCTCTGAACGCCACAAAGGAGTAGGGCAGGATGCCCATCGCAACGAGCGCCGTGCTCGATGAGCCGACCAGACCCCCCGCCGAACCGGCCAAGTAATAGATGGCGGCGTTGTTGCGTGTTTGCAGGGATAGCAGGCCAAGCGTAAAGGCGCCCACCGAGTACACCGTGACCCACAAAATCGCGGTGATGACATGCGCTTGGTAACCGCCCAGTACTGCCGACGCGACGAAGGAGATGCCCATGGCAACCAACAGGCGCATCGTCCATTGGTGGGCGACGGGCAGTTTGGTTTTGAGGTCCAGGAAGATCAGAGCAAGCACCAGCCCTGCAAAACAGTAGAAGTAGATGAAAGCGGAATTCACCCAGTTGCCTCCCAGTTCGGGAGACTCGGGAAACAGCCATTGGAAAACGTGGCCGTTGTAGGTCGCGTTCATGATAAGAAATGTGACCAACAAACAGCAATAGGCAAGATAAGTCTTTTCGCGCGAGGACAGGAACAGCACCAAATTGAACAGGAGCAAGGACAGCAGTCCGCCATAGACCAGCCCGTAGTACAAAGCCTCTGTGGCCGAAAACTTGGCGAAACTGTCCTGCGTCATCAGCCTCAAGTTGACGAAGAAGGGGTCACGTGTTTGGACGCGCACAAGCAGCGTGCTTTTGCCCGGCGGCAGGGTCAGAGTAAAGTTGGTCAGGCGATATGACACGCTGCGCTGTGCAAAAGCATGAGTGTCCCCCGCGACGAATGATTGGACTGCGCCATGCTCGTCGGTCAAGGTAACTCTTACGTCATCCAGCCAGGACGGCTCGAACATCAGCAAGCGAGTGAGCGGCGATGTTTGCTTGTTTTCCAGAGGAACCACAAACCAATAGGCGGCGGAACTAAAACTGGTGCTGAAGACTTCTTTGTCGAGGCGTGTTGAATTTCCTGACGGGGCTTCCCGCATCACCTCTTCAACAGATTTGTTGGCCGCCGAATCTTTGATGATGAAGGCCCACGGGATCAGCGCGATTTGTGCTGCCGTTGCGTCGGCTGCAACCCCTGAGAACGGGGCCGAATCCTTTGAATCCTGAGCCTCCACGGCCCTTGTTTGCCCCATGCAAAGTACCAGCAAGCTGATCAGAAATGCAATAAACCGCATGCGAGGCTCCAGTGGGTCGTCTCGGGCTCAAAACTGGATGCTGGCGGGAATGGTCAAGTTGTAGGGGTAAGGGTCTTGAGGGTCTGTGCCCGGCTGCAGGCGCATGAATTCCGGCATCATCGCCCGCACGCTTGCATCAACGCTTTTGAGGTTGGCATGGAACTCGGCGCTGGCGGCCTGGAGCGTCGGGTCGGCAAAGGCGTATTCGGTCTCGACCAGATTGGGTGCCATCGTCACGACAGCGAAAACCATGTAGTTGGCCAATTCAGCGCGGCCCATGTCTTCAGCCCAGGCGACGTCCATTACGCGCAGTACATCGGCACCGTCGTTGATGTCAGCCGGGGGCGGCCTGCGCAGGCGCAAAAACTTGTTCTTCAAAGCAATGCCATTGCCAAAGCTGTGGTGGTCTGCACCGTGCGCGATCGACACATCCCACATGTAAATCGCAATAACTCGGGCCAGCGTGTTGCCTTCAAAAATAGCCGTCCCATCCGGAAATCCGCGCACCTGCGCGCTGCAGTAGTCCGCCCAGCGTTTGACATACGGATCGGTCTTCGGGATTACGCTGGCGATCTTTGTGGCAAAGATTAAAAACGGCTTGAAATACTCGCGCAGACACCTGCCATACAGAATGTCGGCGTCCATATAGGGGGCCATGTAATTGAAGGCTGGGTAAGCCGCCAGAGCCTTGTAGCCCGAGTACCCGACGCCAAACAACTGTTTGACGTCGTAGCCCGTTGCAGTCAGCGGGTCAAACCAGGTTTCATGCACCTTGTCGTTGACGACTGTCCAGGCGCCTTCGAGAACGGCGTTGTCCAGAGCCAGCGTGTAGGCGGTATGTGGAAGCAGCGCCTGAAAAAGCGGATGAATCATCGGCACTGCCGACTTGGTGATGGCATTGACCGAATCCATCGGAAAATGAAGCGTGGGGTGAACGACGAACAACGCGTGATAGGCCGCTCCCTGAAGGGCATAAGCTTTTGCGAGATTCCAGGCTTTGTCGCCCGGCTTCACGAACAGTGCCTTGTTCGTGGGTGTCTCCTGGAAGGCAATGCTGATGATGCCAAAGCGTTCGCCGTCTTGCAGGAACCGACACACGACAGGCGCGCAATAGGTGCCCGGGATCGGCGTGATCAATTCCATCGCCGTGAAGTCGCTAATCCAGTAGGCAGTGCCCGGCGATTCCCGACGCAGAAAGCGGGAATAGACAGTCCGCGTCATGACTTGGTTGAAGTCGTCGTCGGTTGGCAGCGGCAGCACCAGATCTGCCAGGCCTTTCAGGTAGGCCGGGGCGCTGTACTCCAGCACGGTTTCGACGTAGCGCGCGCCTATGGTTTCATCCCACAACGCGGCTTCGACCGGCGGAATCTTGAGCACCTCGGGCGGGCGGGTCATCGGATAGGCCGGTGCCGGTTGCGGCCACGGCCCAAGTCGCTGGTAGAGAAACTGGTCGGGCGGCAGGTCGGGGTTGGTCCAGGGAGGCTGCGCCTGAACACCGTCTGGCGAATGAAAGTCTGTGCTGCCGGGCATGTCGTCTCCGTCTATGGGTATGACTTAAGTTTAAATTCATCTGCGGTTTTGAGGCCCAGCTTTGTCGCAGGAGGGGTAAGTAAAAACCCTATTGCAGGGCCCTGACCAGCCCGGTCGCAAGATCCAGCCGGTTGGCGATATGCACATTCAGGTTGCGCATCAGCGCGGCGTACAGCCGGGGTGACCTGCTCTCTAACTGGTCCAGGCTGCGCCGGTCGAGTTCAAGCAGTCGGGCCGGGGTGACGCAGACCGCATCGGCGGTGCGCTGCTGCGACATCAGCATGGACATCTCGCCGAAGATGCTGCCGGGGCCAAATGCAGCCAGGCGCGTGTGTCTGTCCAGGCTGGCGCTCAAGATGCGAATTTCGACCTGCCCCGCTTCGACGATGTACATCGACGACCCCGGGTCGCCCTGGGAAAAGAGAGTGCCCGCTGGGACTTCCATCGGCCGCAGGCACGCCCTCAGCGCTTGCAGGTCGCCGTCGCTCATGCCCAGCGTGAGCGGGGTCTGCCCGAACTCGAAGCAGCAGGCGGTGTCGATGCCCGGCCACTGCTCGCCCAAGAGCACGACTTCGGCATGTTCCAAAGCGCGGTCGAGGTCGTCGAACCACTGGGTGTGCGGGTCGGGCGAGGACAGGCCCAGCGCCACCAGATTGCGGCTGCGTGCGCTGTCTGGCGCCACACCGGCCAGTAATGGCTTCACCCCGGATGCGACCAGGGCCTTCGCGCCTGCGGCAATGATCTCGCACGCGGTCGCGTCAATCGTCGTCACCCGGCTCAGATCAAGCACGCAAAAACGCGTGCCCGGCGCGGTCGATGCCAGCTGCTGCGCGAGCTGGTCGGCTGTGCCGAAGAAGAGCGCGCCTTG
>JANOUM010000311.1:0-5063 GCA_031416855.1 Rhodoferax sp.
ATGGTTGCGGCTGAATTCTCGCCCCGGCGCTGCAGGCGGGAGCGCAACTCTTCCCAACTGGGCGGGAGGATGAAGATCGACACGGCATTTGCAAATAATCGTTTGATGGACACCGCGCCCTGAAAGTCGATCTCCAGCACCACATCGGAACCTTCCTGCATGCGTTGCGCGATTGCCTGACGCGACGTGCCATAACGATGGCCATGGACTTCAGCCCACTCCACGAAACCGTCGGCCTGCACCATCGCATCGAACCCGTCGGCCGATACGAAGTAGTATTCCCGAGCGTGTATCTCCTGGCCACGCGGCGGCCGCGTGGTGTGTGATACGGAAGGTTTGACGTGCGAGTCCAGTTCCAGCAGTGCCTTGACGAGGCTGGACTTGCCCGCCCCGCTCGGTGCTGCGACCACAAACAGATTGCCGGGATATTCCATGAGGTATGTGTCGAAAAGACCGCCAGAAGACCCTGCCATTCTATGTGGCGTCGAAATTCGTTCTGTTCCCCGCGTACATCAAAGTCGCGGGAGCAAAATGAGCGCTCCAACTTCTTGAGCCCCATGCCATGAGTGACGACAGTCTGATCACAGATCCCGCCGCCCGGCCGGTGCTCGACTACCCGTGCGGCGAGGCGCCGGTAACGGGTGAGGCGCGCGAAATTGCGCCCGGCGTCTTGTGGCTGCGCATGCCGCTGCCTTTTGCTCTGGTGCACATCAATTTGTGGGCCGTCAGGGACGGCCAGGGATGGGCCGTGTTCGATAGCGGGGTGCAAACCAGCGACACTGCCGCCGCATGGCGAAAGCTGTTCGGTGCCGGTGGAGCACTTTCGTCAGGCGGCTTGACGCGCCTGTTCGTCACGCATATGCATCCGGACCACGTGGGCATGGCGGGGTGGCTGACGCGCAAGTTCAATTGCCGGCTGTGGATGACACGCCTCGAATACCTGACCTGCCGCGTGCTGGTGGCCGATACAGGGCGCGAGGCACCTGTGGAAGGCGTGAATTTCTACCGGCGCGCCGGATGGGATGAGGACTCCATCGAGAGTTATCGGGCCCGGTTCGGCGGATTCGGCAAATTGGTCCACGCCATCCCCGACAGCTACCGCAGGTTGTTTGATGGTGAATGCCTGCGCATCGGCAACCATGACTGGCGCGTTGTTGTCGGAAACGGGCATTCGCCTGAACATGCGTGCTTCCACAGCGCTGATTTGAAAATGTTCGTCTCCGGCGACCAGGTGCTTCCGCGTATTTCTTCCAACGTATCCGTATTTCCGACCGAGCCGGATGCCGACCCGCTGGGGGACTGGTTGTCCTCGCTGGAAAAGATTCGGCTGGAGGTGCCCGACGACGTGTTGGCACTGCCGGCCCACAACGAGCCATTCCGGGGCCTGCATGCACGCCTCGATCACCTGTCGCGCAGCCAGCACCGCGCGCTCGACCGGCTGCGGGCCGCGCTGGCGCAACCCAGGCGTGCTGTGGATGTGTTCGGCGAACTTTTTTCCCGCCCGATCGGATTGGAGCCGAACCTGCTGGGGATGGCCACGGGTGAAAGCATTGCCCACTTGAACTACCTGGTGCGGCGTGGCGAGGCGCGAATCGATATCGCCGATGACGGGATCGCGTGGTACCGGGCTGGGTAGGTTCATGTGAAGGATCCTGACCTGACAACCCAGACCCCGGCCGCCGCCGAAGGCGCACAGGCGCTGGCCCATGCGGTTGGCAAGGCCATGTGGGCCCGCGACAACGCGACGCTGGCCCTTGGCATGACTCTGAGCGCCATCGGCCCCGGCTCCGCGACCATGACGATGCCGGTGCGACGTGACATGCTCAATGGCCACCAGATGTGCCATGGCGGATTCATCTTCACGCTGGCTGACAGTGCCTTCGCCTATGCCTGCAATAGCTACAACATCAACGCCGTGGCTGCCGGTTGCCAGATCGACTTCCTGGCCCCGGCGCGGGAGGGCGAGGTGCTGGAGGCCGACGCCGCCGAACGGGCATCGGCCGGACGCACCGGCGTGTACGACATTGCGGTTCGCGTCCGGGGCGGGCGGCAGATTGCCCTGTTCCGCGGCAAAAGCCACCGTATCGGAGGCGATGTGATCGCCGGCCTTGCGCCGCCGGCCTGAGCCGACCCCCACCCTGTCGTAGTCCATTCATCCAGGAGACGCCACGATGACCGTCAAGCAACCCGCCCCGGACGAACTCGAGCCGATCGAGCGCGCCAGCCGTGATGAAATCGCGGCATTGCAGCTCGAGCGGCTGAAATGGTCGCTGCGCCACGCCTACGACAACGTGCCGCACTACCGCCGCAAGTTCGACGCCTGCGGAGTTCATCCGGACGACCTGGAAACCCTGGCGGACATTGCGAAGTTCCCGTTCACCACCAAGGCCGACCTGCGCGACAACTACCCGTTCGGCATGTTCGCCGTTGCGCGCCAGCGCGTGGCCCGGGTGCACGCCTCGTCCGGCACCACTGGCAAGCCGACGGTGGTGGGCTACACGCTGAAAGACATTGACACCTGGGCCCAGCTGGGTGCGCGCTCGATCCGCGCCGCAGGCGGGCGCGCCGGCGACATCTGCCATGTGGCCTACGGGTACGGCCTGTTCACCGGCGGCCTGGGCGCCCACTACGGGGCCGAACGCCTCGGTTGCACGGTGGTGCCGATGTCCGGCGGCCAGACGGAAAAGCAAGTCCAGCTGATCCTGGATTTCCGGCCCGACATCATCATGGTCACGCCGTCCTACTCGCTGGTGATCGCCGAGGAGTTCGAACGCCAGGGCATTTCGCCGCTGGACATTTCGCTCTCGGTGGGCATCTTCGGTGCCGAGCCCTGGGGCGAGGGCATGCGCGCCGAGATCGAAAAGAAGCTCGGGCTCGACGCCGTCGACATCTACGGCCTGTCCGAGGTCATGGGGCCGGGCGTGGCCAGCGAATGCATCGAATCCAAGGACGGTCCGGTGATCTGGGAGGACCACTTCTATCCGGAGATCATCCACCCGGACACCGGCGAGCCGGTCGCCGACGGCGAATCGGGCGAACTCGTGTTTACGTCTCTCACCAAGGAGGCGATGCCCGTCATCCGCTACCGCACGCGCGACCTCACCAGCCTGCAGCTCCCCACCTCGCGCAGCTTCCGGCGCATGGGGCGCATCGTCGGACGGTCCGACGACATGCTGATCATCCGCGGCGTGAATGTGTTCCCGACCCAGATCGAGGAACAGATCCTGCGCGACACACGGCTTTCGGGCAACTACCAGATCGTGGTCACACGCGACGGCCACCTTGACAGCGTCGAGGTCCGCTGCGAACTACAGCGCGCGCTCTCGGGCCGCCTGGGCCCAGACGAGATCGTGGCGATTTCCAGGGCCGTCCAGCACCATATCAAGACCGTCATCGGCATCTCCACCCAGGTGTCGGTGATGGATTTCGATGCCCTGCCCCGAAGCCTCACGGGCAAGGCCAAACGCGTTCTAGACGAGCGGCCCAGGCAGGCATGAACCCCGCACGAGCTGCTCCCGTTTCCCCGACCCCAGGAGTGAATGACCATGTACACGCAATCCTTCAGTGTCCAGGACGATGCCACCCTCAAGGCCGTCAAGCCGCTGGCCTCGACCGAACCGGCCGAACTGATGGCGAAGTTCGACGCCCGCATCGACAGCGATGGCCGGATCGAACCGCAGGACTGGATGCCCGAGGCCTACCGCAAGACACTGGTGCGCCAGATCAGCCAGCACGCGCATTCCGAGATCGTCGGCATGTTGCCTGAGGGCAACTGGATCAGCCGCGCGCCCAGCCTCAAACGCAAGGTGATCCTGATCGCCAAGGTGCAGGACGAGGGTGGCCACGGCCTGTACCTATACAGCGCTGCCGAGACGCTGGGCACCAGCCGCGCGCAGATGCAAGACGGCCTGCACAGCGGCAAGGCCAAGTACAGCTCGATCTTCAACTACCCCACCCTTAACTGGGCCGACGTGGGCGTGATCGGCTGGCTGGTCGACGGCGCGGCGATCATGAACCAGATCCCCCTGTGCCGCTGCAGCTACGGGCCCTATGCCCGCGCGATGGTGCGGGTGTGCAAGGAGGAAAGTTTCCACCAGCGCCAGGGCTACGAAGCGCTGCTGGTGATGATGCGCGGCAGCCAGGCGCAGAAGGACATGGTCCAGGACGCGGTCAACCGCTACTGGTGGAAATGCCTGGCCATGTTCGGCCCGCCGGATTCGGACAGCCCGCACAGCGCGCAGGGCATGCGCTGGGGCATCAAGCGCATCAGCAACGACGACCTGCGCCAGAAATTCATTGACGCCACCGTCCCCCAGGCCGGGGTGCTGGGCGTCTCGCTGCCCGATCCCGAGCTGAAATGGAACGAGGGGCGCGGCCACCACGACCACGGCCCGATCGACTGGGAGGAGTTCTGGCGCACGGTGAACGGCCATGGCCCCTGCAACAAGGAGCGCCTGTCCACCCGCGTCAAGGCGCACCATGACGGCCAGTGGGTCCGCGATGCGGCCATGGCACATGCCGGCAAACAGCAGCAACGCAACACGAAGGAGGCAGCATGAGCGAGCAACAGCCACCCGACCGGGCACAGCAACGCAACATTCCCCCGACACCTGCACTGAAGGAATGGCCGCTGTGGGAGGTGTTCGTGCGCAGCAAGCAGGGCCTGGACCACAAGCATTGCGGCAGCCTGCACGCGACCGACGCCAGGCAGGCGCTGGGGATGGCGCGTGATGTGTACACGCGGCGGCAGGAGGGCGTGAGCATCTGGGTCGTTCCCTCGGTGGCGATCACCGCCAGCAACCCCGACGACAAGGGTGAGCTGTTCGATCCGGCAGCGGACAAAATCTACCGCCACCCCACCTTCTACGACATTCCGGACGCAGTGGGGCATATGTGATGGCCCCGTCTTCAGGCGCCATGAGCCCGCAGGGCCGCCCCAAGGGCGAATACCGCAATGCGCAGCATGGAGGTTGTGTGATCTACGCTCCCGTCAACTACCTGCTGCACCTGGCAGACAACGCCGTGGTGCTGGGCCAGCGAAATGCCGAATGGTGCGGCCACGG
>JANOUM010000312.1:0-3583 GCA_031416855.1 Rhodoferax sp.
TTCGCACACGCGCGCCTCGTACCAGGTCGGCATGCCCTGGATGTTGCTGGGGAAGATGTTGCGCGGGCTCACCGGCACGCCCATGCGCATCACCGCCTTGGCGAACAACTCGTTGGCCGATGCCGAGCCCGAGCCGTTCACATTGGCGAACTTGATCACGAAATCGTTGACTGCTTCAATGCGTTTCATGCGGCCTCCAGAGCGCGTGGCGGTTTTGCCGTGGTGCGACAGGCCGGGCCCGCCTTGGTCGTGGTCAGCAGGAACTTCTGCATGTCCCAGGCGCCGGTGGGGCAGCGTTCGGCACACAAACCGCAGTGCAGGCAGACATCCTCGTCCTTGACCATGACGCGGCCGGTTTTCAGTTCGGCCGAAACATAGAGGTCTTGCACCAGGTTTATAGCCGGTGCCGACAGTCGTGTGCGCAGGTCGGCCTCGTCGCCATTGGCGGTGAAAGTGATGCAGTCCATCGGGCAGATGTCCACACAGGCATCACACTCGATGCAGGCTTCGCGCGTGAAGACCGTCTGCACATCGCAGTTCAGGCAGCGGCTGGCCTCCTTGAAGGCGGTCGCCGCGTCGAAACCCAGTTCAACCTCGATCCGGATGCTGGCCAGCGCCATCTCGGCCTTGGCCCAAGGCACCTTGTAGCGCTCGTCGGGCGATACATCGTTGTCGAAGCTCCACTCATGGATACCCATCTTCTGCGACAACAGGTTGGTCGCGGGCGCCGGGCGCTGGTTGACATCCTCGCCATGCAGCAGCCGGTCGATCGACACGGCTGCTTCATGGCCCTGGGCCACGGCGGTGATGATGTTCTTCGGGCCGAGCGCCGAATCGCCGCCGAAGAAGATGTTGGAAACGGTCGATTGCAGGCTGTCCTTGCCCAGCACCGGCAGCCCCCATTTGTCAAAGCGGATGCCACTGCTGCTCTCTATCCAGGGAAACGCGTTCTCCTGTCCCACGGCGATCAGCACCGCGTCACAGGGCACCAGCACATCCGGCACGCCGGTGGGCACCAGGCTGCGTTTGCCCTGGGCGTCGTACACCGCCATGACCACCTCGAACGTCATGCCGGTCAGCTTGCCATCGACATGTTCGAAGGTCTTGGGCACGTGAAAGTTGATGATCGGGATGCCTTCATGCTGGGCGTCTTCCTTTTCCCAGGGCGAGGCTTTCATCTCGTCGAACCCGCTGCGCACGATCACCTGGACTTCGGTGCCACCGAGCCGCCGTGAGGATCGGCAGCAGTCCATCGCGGTATTGCCACCACCGAGCACGATGACGCGCTGCCCGATGCTCGTGATATGGCCGAACGACACCGACGCCAGCCAGTCGATACCAATATGGATGTTGTCGATGATCTCGCGCCGTCCGGGAAGGTCGAGGTCGCGCCCGCGCGGCGCGCCACAGCCTACAAAAATCGCGTCATAACCCTGCCCCATCAGCGCCTTCATGGACTCGATGCGTTCACCGCTGCGGAATTCGACGCCAAGATCGAGGATGTAGCCGGTTTCCTCGTCGATCACCGTCTCGGGCAGCCGGAATCGCGGGATCTGGCTGCGGATGAAACCGCCGGCCTTGGTTTCGCCATCAAAGATCGTCACCTGGTAGCCGAGTGGCAGCAGGTCGCGCGCCACGGTCAGGGATGCCGGCCCGGCGCCCACGCAGGCAATCCGTTTGCCGTTGGGCGGTGCAATCGCCGGCATCCTGCTGCGAATGTCGTCTTTCAAGTCGGCCGCGACGCGTTTGAGGCGGCAGATCGCCACCGGCTCGGGATGTACACCATTGCTCTCCTCCACCCGGCCGCGCCGGCAGGCCGGCTCGCACGGACGGTCGCAGGTGCGGCCGAGCACGCCGGGGAACACATTCGATACCCAGTTGACCATGTAGGCGTCGGAATAGCGGCCCTGCGCGATCAACCGGATGTATTCCGGCACAGGGGTGTGGGCCGGGCAGGCCAGTTGGCAATCGACGACCTTGTGGAAATAGGCCGGCTCGGCAATGTTCGTAGGCTGCAAGTCGTGTCTCCTTGACGGCGGCTGGTAGTTGTTTTGGCCGCGTGCTGACAGTCTAAGCCGGAAATGGCTTCAAATGCACTCGCCCGCGTATCAGGCCAGTTGCGAAAATGCACGCACCACCTCCGGCGGCGCCTGCACCAGTTCGATCAGGACGCCTTCGCCCGCGATCGGGAACACATCGTTGGCCTTTGGATGCAGGAAGCAGATGTCATGGCCGGCGGCACCCTTGCGGATGCCGCCCGGCGCCAGTCGCACCCCCTGCTGCTGTAACCATGCCGCGGCTGCCGACAGGTCGTCGATCCATAGGCCCACATGGTTGAGCGGCGTGTTGTGCACAGCGGGTTTGCCGTCCGGGTCGAGCGGCTGCATCAGGTCGACCTCCACCTTGAACGGACCGTGCCCCATGGTGCAGATGTCCTCGTCGACGTTTTCACGCGCGCTGACGAAACTGCCGGTGACCTGCAGGCCGAGCATGTCGACCCACAGCCTGCGCAGACGATCCTTGTCGAGCGCACCGATTGCGATCTGCTGGATGCCCAATACCTTGAACGGCCGGTCCATGGGTGCTCCTCGCGTCAGACGAATTCAACGATCGGCTGGTCCACCGCCAGCGACTCACCCTTGGCGGCGAGCACCTTGCCCACAACGCCGTCGGCCATGGCGAACAGCACGTTCTCCATCTTCATGGCTTCGATCACTGCGACGCGTTCGCCGGCCTGCACCTTCTGACCTGGCTGCACGGCGATCTCCACCAGCAAGCCCGGCATGGGCGACAACACGTAGCGGCTCATGTCCGGTGGCGCTTTGTAGGGCATCAGCTGGTACAACTCCGCCATGCGCGGGGAACCCACCAGCGTGTCGATGCGGCA
The DNA here is from genome assembly GCA_031416855.1 of Rhodoferax sp. Classification (GTDB taxonomy): domain Bacteria; phylum Pseudomonadota; class Gammaproteobacteria; order Burkholderiales; family Burkholderiaceae_C; genus CAISIP01. The sequence goes on from JANOUM010000312.1 coordinate 2,888, forward strand.
GCCGTTGTGCTGGACGCTCAGGACCAGCGGGTTGCTTACCGAGCCCCGTTCCACCTGCGCCGTAAACGGTTCGCCGTTGACCGTGCCGCGAATGCAGATGTCGTTCAGCCGTGACCGGCTGCAAATCGCGAAGCTACGGTGCCGGATCCGGATCGTCGCGGTGCCGGTATCACCCTCGAATTCCTCGACATGCACCGGTGTGTAGCGGTTGTTCCCGCCCTGCCCCAGCGTGATGACGGTGTAGTCGTTGCCGGCCTCGACCTGGTAGCCGGCCCGCTGCCCGGTCAAACCGGTCGCACGTTCACGCGATTTGCGGCGCACGAAAGCCGCCAGGGCAATCAGGAAATCGGTGTCTTCGTGCGGCACGTCTTCAGCGCGAAAGCCCGCGCTGTAGTTCTGGGCGATGAATCCGGTGTTGAAGTCGCCAGCCATGAAACGCGGATGGGCCAGCAAGGCGGACTGGAACGGGATGTTGCTGGACACGCCGCGGATCACGAAGCCGTTGAGCGCCTCGCGCATCATGGCAATCGCCTCGGCGCGATCCCGTCCGTGCACGATCAGCTTGGCGATCATCGAGTCGTAGAACATCGGGATCTCGCCGCCGTCCTGCACACCAGTGTCCACCCGCACGCCATTCCAGCGGCTGGTATCGGCGGCATACATGGTCTCGACCGGTGGCGCAAACCGCACCAGGCG
>JANOUM010000313.1:0-3796 GCA_031416855.1 Rhodoferax sp.
TGTGCCCGCTCCGGGTGCAGCGCCGCGCGGGCACCCAGCAGAACCTCCCCCGGTGTCAGGCTGACCATGCCGCGCTGGAAGTCGATTGCGCTGTCGAGGCTCTCGCGTTCGGCGTGGTCGCCTCGCCACATCAGCGGCACCAGGCGCAGGTGTGCGTTGTGCACCTGCGGTGCCACCACCGGGTCGGCCAGCAGGCTGCTTTGCACCGCGATCCAGGGGCCGGTGGACACGGCATGTGCCAGCAGGTCCGCCAGCAGCGGGGCCGACTGTGGGGTCAGTATCAGGGCCGGTGACTGGTTCGACCAGGCCTGGTTCAGCGTGCGCAGCAGGTGCTCCGCATCGACCGGGGCCGGACCGGGGGAGTCGATGAACAACTGCACTGCGGCAATCTCGCGCCGCCGGTTCCAGACCAGTTGATAGCCCAGTGTCAGGTGGCCCAGGACCGATGGTGACATGAAGATGGAAGCGGCGCGCGCCGCAGTCAGTTGATGAAGTTGAACAGGCTCAGCTTCTGGATTTGAGCGTACGACTGCAGTGCCGCCTGGTAGCCGGTCTGGAACTTGTTGAAATCCGAGATCCCCTTGGCCATGTCGAGGTCCACCGCACGCGATCGGTCGCTTTCCAGCGACAGTGATTTTGCACTCTGCGTGGTGGTGATGCTGTCGGCGCGGTTGAGCCAGTCGCCGGCTTGGCTACGCGCAGATTGCAGGCGTTCCAGCGCGGCGTCGATCTCGACCAGGGCCAGCGTCACCGACTGCGCCAGCTTGTTGTCGCCGGCCGCGTTGCCGATGCTGGCGATCGCGTCGTCCAGCACCTTGAAGATGTTGGTCTGGACGCTGGGCGTCACGGCCACGCTGTCACCGTTGGCCGGGGCGCCATGCACGATGACGGACAGGCCGTCGAACTGGATCGGTGCGCCATCCACATACGGCTGCGCGGCTGCCACGGTGGCGGCGGTGGTGCTGTCCACCACGTCGTAGGTGGTGACGCCGTTGACCACCGAGAAGTTCAGGCTGTAGTTGTCGCCGGTCTGGGCGCTGGGTGTGATCACCGAGCCGGCGTCGGTCCAGGCGGTTCCGCTGTTGGCGGCACCCAGGGATACCTTGAACACGCCGTTGCCGGTGGGCACGTCCATCCAGATCGCCTGGCCGTCCATCGCGCCGGGCAGCGCCGTGGCGGTGGCTGCACGCTGGCCGGCCGTGGCCTGGAAACTCACGCCAGGGGTGGTGTCGGCGAACGGCGCGCCGGAGCTGCCCAGGCCGCCGAACAGGGCCACACTGTTGCTGTCGGTGCGATTGGCGAGCGCAAACAGCTGGTCGCGCAGGTTGGCGATCTGGTTGGCCACGGTGCTGCGGTCGCGCGCCGAATAACCGCCGTTGACCGCCGAGATCGCCAGGTCCCGTGCACCCTGCACCAGCGCCGTCGCCTCGCCCAGTGCCGATTCGGCGGTGGTCAGGGCGGCGCGCTGTGACTCCAGGGCGCGCTGGTCGACGTCGATGCGGTTCAGCCGCGTCATCACGCGTTCGGCCTGGGCCGCCGCAGCCGGGTCGTCGCTCGGGCGGTTGACGCGCTGGCCGGTGCTGACCCGCTCCTGTTGCGTGGACAGGTCGGACTGGCGCTTGTACAACTGCTCCAGCGCGTTGTCGTAGGTGTTGGCGGTGGCGATGCGCATGGTGGGTGGCGGGCTACTAGCCCAGGCTCCTGATCATCGTGTCGAACATGGTCTGCGATACCTGGAGGATCTTGGCCGACGCCTGGTAGGCCTGCTGGAACTGCAGCAGCTTGGCCGCTTCCTCGTCGAGGTTGACACCGGCCACCGACGCGCGGTCGCTCTCGACGTTGCTGGCGATCGACTGCGAGATGCCGGCGCTGAAGCCGGCGCTCTGCACCCGCACGCCGATGCTCGACATCAGGCCGGCATAACCGTCGGTGACTGCGGCGCCGTCGAACATCGGCAGGTCGCGCAGCGCCAGCATGGCCTCGGCGTTGCCGGCGCTGGTGTTGGGGAAGGCATTGGCTGCGACGGTATAAATGTCGCCGGCCTTCGGGTTGCCCTTGAGGGTCAGGCTCCAGCCGTTGAAGCTGATCGCCTGGCCGGGCGTGAAGGCCACGCCAACCGGGTCACCGGTGCCGGTGCCGATCACATTGAAGCTGCCGGGGCCGGTGAAGCTCAAGGTCACCGTCTGTGTGAGGTTGGCATCGGCGCGTTGCGGCAGCAGGCCTTGCAGCGTCAGTGTGCCCTGGTTGGTGCTGCCGGCACTGGCGGCTACCGGGCTGGCCACTGCCAGGTTGCGCGGCGACGAAAAGGTGGTGTCGATGGACAGCGCCGCGTTGCGCAGCGGCGTGATCAGGAACCGGTCGCCGGCCGCTGGCGCGCCGGTCACTTGCAGGCTCAGGCCGTCGATCAATACCGGAACGGTGTTGAAGGCCACGGTTTGGCCGTCCAGCACCCGCTTGACAGTGCCGGTGCTGGCGCTGGAGAAAGCCAGCACGTAGTCGGACGCGGCCAGCGCTGTCGATCCGCTGCTCGGGCTGGTCTGGATACCGAGTTGCACCGAGGCGCCACCGGTGTTGCTGGCAGCGGGCAGGCCGGCGGGTGTCGGGCTGAGCGCGAACAGGTCGCCGCCGGGGGCGCCGCTTTGGTCCAGGCCCAGGCGCTGCTGCTCGTTGATCCTGGTGCCGAGCGCCAGCGCCATGCGCCCGATCAGGTTGGCGGCGTCCACCAGGTCCACGTTCTGGAAGCGCAACAGGCCCGCGATGGCGCCGCCACCCAGGTTGGCCTCGTCGATCAGTGCAGTCTGGCCATTGCGGGTGATCGACAGTGTGGACTTGGCCGGATCGCCGAACTCGTCGCCGGTGATGGACACCGTGGCCGCGATCTTGCCCAGCACCAGTGGCTGGCTGGCGGCCAGGAAGATGCCTACGGTGCCATCTTCGGCCTGGATGCTGGTCGTCTGCACCAGGGCGTTGAGCTCGCGGATCAACTGGTCGCGCTGGTCCAGCAACTGGTTTGGGTCGTGACCGGAGCCGTTGGTGGCGGTGATCTGCGCGTTGGCCTGCGCAATGCGCCCGGCCAGGCTGTTGATGTTGCCGGCGGTGACACGTAGTTCGTTCTGGATGCCTTGCTGCAAGCTCACCAGGCTGCTGGCGGTGGTGCGAAAACGCGCCGCCATTTCATCGGCACGCGACAACACCACGGCGCGCGAGGGGAGGTCGGTCGGCGCGTTGGCCACATCGGCGAACGCATTGAGCATATCCGACACGGCGGCACCGAGCCCGCTGGGGCCACCAGGAAAAAGGTCTTCGAGTTGCTTGAGCTGCTCCAGTCGCTTGCTGTCGGCGGCCGCGATCGAGCTGGTCAGCGCCGCCTGGCGGGTCAGGAACTCGTCGTGGCTGCGCAGGACCGTGGCCGCGTTGACACCATTGCCATAGTAGCCAGCCCCGGAAAATGCGCCTTCGACGCTTTGCAGCAGCACCGACTGGCGCGAGTACCCCGGCGTGTTGACATTGGCAACGTTGTTGCCGGCGGTCTGCAGCGCGAGCTGGTTCGCCAGCAGCGCACGCGTCCCGATGTTCAAAATGGACACGAGCCCCCCTCGCACCGGGGCACGGAGCGGCCCGGCGGCCGGTGCGCCAGGCCGCACGCCCGTGCTGCGCCCGGATGCCGGGCGCAGCGGCGCCCGGCGGCCTGGGCGGCCCGCAGGGTGTTCATGCCTGCGCCCGCTGCAGTTGCAACGTCAGGTTGATCGCCCGGCTCAGCTTGGCTGCGTAGGCCGGGTCGGTGGCATAACCGGCG
>JANOUM010000314.1:0-6080 GCA_031416855.1 Rhodoferax sp.
CGCGTTCACGCGGTCGGTGACGTCGACGTACGAAAAGATGCTGTTCGGCGCCGTCAGGTTGGCCACTGCGGCACTGAGGGTGGTGTTGGAGATGCTGCCGGTGGTCGCGACCAGATTGGCCGTGCCGGTCGTGGTGAACGACCCGTTGAAGATACCGGTCTGCCCCGTGACCTGGATCGTCCCGCTGCCGGCTTGGACATCGGAGCTGCTCACAAAGGAGGTCTGCGAAGCCAGCGTCACATTGCCGCCGCCCGAATTGATGGCGCTGCTGTACTGCAGTGCGCCAGAAGTGAGCAAGTCGACCGCCCCGCCGTTGCTGGTGATACCACCCACCCCAAAGATCGATTCGGCGCGCAGGGTGACTGCACCGGCATTGGTGCGAATGCCGGCATTGTTGAAGATCGAACCGGCGTCGAACAGAGCACCACCAGCCGTCATGGTGATGCCGGCGCCGGCAGTGGTCAGAGCAATTTCGTCCTTGATGTAGATGTCGCGTGCCGCCTGCAAAATGACATTCCCGGCCACCGCGGCCAGCGTGGCAGGTGCCACGGTGACCACGTTGCCGATGAAATCGGCGAACTCGTCCGCCACCACCGGCAGCAGCCCGCTGGTCGCCGAGACGATCAGGTCCAGCGGGTCGAGCAGCAGGGTTCCGCTGGCACCGGCGGACGCGCCGAGGTTGGCGGAGCCGCCGAATTGCAGGTTGCCCTTGCCCGACACCTCGGCGAACCCGCCATTGCCACCCCGGGGGCCACCCCGAGCCGACAGGTCGCCGAAATAACGCGTGTCCCCGTCGGCCCAGACGATCACGCGTCCACCGTCGCCGTCGTCGGTGGCATCGGCGCGCAACTGGGCGCCTGCCGCCACGTGGACGCGACTGGCGTTCTGGATCTGCGGGTTGCGGCCCTGAAAGTCGCCGCCGACGAGGATCTGCCCGCCGCCCGCGCTACCGGATACGTCCACATGGGCACCGCCCTCCAGCGCCACGCGCTCGCCAAGGATACGCACGTCGCCGCCGGCACCGGCCGACCCGGTGGCCGATACCACCCCCGACACCCGCGCCGTGCCATGGGCACTTTGCAGCGTGATGCTGCCGCCGGACATCCCGTTGGCGCTGGTCAGGCTGTCGGCGGTCAATACCAGCGCGTCGCTGCCGGCCAGCACAATGCTGCCGTCGGCGTCGCGCGCCAGACGGCTGGCGCGGATCTCGCCGCTGTGGCGCAGGTTGCCCGCGAAGGCCTGGACCGCCCCGTTCTCAGCCAGCAGCTTGCCCAGGTTCAACACTGAATCCGTGGGGGCCTGGATCTCGAAGGTCACGCCGTTGAGGTCCATGCTGGCAATTTCGAGCTTGCGCCCGGCCGCCAGCAGGATCTGCCCGTCGGGTGCCTGGATGATCCCGGAGTTTTCGATGTCAGGCGCGATCAGTGCAATACGGCCACCTGGGGCGGCGGTGATGACGCCGTCGTTGCGGATGCGGCCGGCCGCGGAACCCGCGAAAAAACGCAGCTTGCCGGCAAGAAAGTCCTTGTCCGTGATATCCAATGTGGAGGCGATGAAGCTGTTGGTGTCGATGCGGGCCGCGCCACCGATCACGATGCCGCTCGGATTGATCAGGAACACCTGTCCATTGGCCTTGAGCGACCCGTCGAGCAGGGAGGCGCCCGGCCCGGTCACCCGGTTGAGCACCGCGCTGGCGGCCGAGGGCTGGAAGAACTGCACGCTTTCGGAAGCCCCGATGGAGAACTGCTTCCAGTTGATGATGGCACCGTGGGACGCCGTGATCTGCGTCGAGCCCGGTGCGACCTGCGTGATCGCCACCCGCCCGTTGACGACGCTCCCGTCCAGCGGACCTGCCCAGGCCAAGCCACCCAAGGCGGCGTGAACCGCCAGTACCAGACCCTTGAGGCGGGGTGAAGTCGTTCGATTGGTCGTTTTCATGGGTTCCTCCACTGCTGGGCGCGCGTCAGGTACCACGCGCCTCGTCGCACCTTGGAATCGTGCCACGCTGATCGTGCGCAAACGCTGCGATGCTAGCCGAAATGCGGGGCGTTGCGTAGCTTTCCGCCCCACCCGCCGCCCGGCACAGCCGGGGCAGCGACGGTGAACCCGGATAATCCTGCGCCATGAACCCCTTGCTCGACCGTTTGCAGCCCTACCCCTTCGAACGCCTGCGACAACTGCTCGCCGACGTCGCGCCCCCCGCCGGCTTGCGGGCCATCAGCCTGGGTATCGGCGAGCCGAAACACCCCACGCCCGCGTTTATCGGCAAGGCATTCATCGATGCGGTGTCCACGGTGCCCAGCGCTCTGGCTGCCTATCCTGCGACGGCAGGCGAACCGGCACTGCGCGCCGCCTGTTGCGCGTGGCTGAAGCGGCGCTACACACTCGACGTCGACCCTGCCACTCAGGTGCTGCCGGTGAATGGCTCGCGCGAGGCGCTGTTTGCCCTGGCCCAGACAGTGGTGGATCCCGGCCCGTCATCCGCCAACGGGCCCGGCGCCAGGCCGCTGGTCATCTGCCCCAACCCGTTCTACCAGATCTACGAGGGTGCGGCCCTGCTGTCGGGCGCCGATCCGCATTTCGTGGCTGCCGACCCGGCGCGCAACTTCGCCCAGGACTGGGACAGCGTACCCGCGGCCGTGTGGTCCCGCACGCAACTGCTGTACGTGTGCTCGCCCGGCAACCCGACCGGGGCGGTGATGCCGCTGTCCGAGTGGAAGAAGCTGTTTGACCTCAGCGACCGACATGGTTTCGTGATCGCCTCGGACGAGTGTTACAGCGAGATCTACTTCCGCGACGAACCGCCGCTGGGCAGCTTGGAAGCGTCGACCGCGCTCGGCCGGCCTGACTTCAGAAACCTCATCGCGCTCACCAGCCTGTCCAAGCGCAGCAATGTGCCGGGCATGCGCAGCGGTTTCGTGGCCGGGGACGCGGCGTTGATCAGGCAGTTTCTGCTCTACCGCACCTACCACGGCAGCGCCATGAGCCCGGTGGTCCAGGCGGCCAGCATCGCGGCGTGGAACGACGAAGACCATGTGGTGGCCAACCGGGCCCTGTACCGGGAAAAATTCGCCCTTGTCACCCCGATGCTGGCCGGGGTGATGGACGTGGCCCTGCCCGATGCCGGTTTCTACCTGTGGGCCGACGTGGGGGGCAGCGACACTGCGTTCGCGCGCGATTTGTTCGCTCTTTACAATGTGACGGTTTTGCCCGGCAGTTTTCTGGCGCGTGACGCCGGCGGCCACAATCCGGGTGCCCAGCGCATCCGGATGGCGCTGGTGGCCGAAAGCGCCGAATGTGAAGAAGCGGCGCGCCGCATAGTCCAGTTTGTCCGCTCCAGAACCTGAATCTCCCAGCGAACCCAACCAGCCCTCCAGCCATGACCCAACAGCTCCAGACCCTTATCGACGCCGCGTGGGAAGACCGCGCCAACATCTCCCCCAGGTCCGCCCCCAGGGAGGTGCAGGAAGCCGTCGAGCACGTGATTGCCGACCTCAACCGCGGGCGCCTGCGGGTCGCCACCCGCGAGGGGGTCGGCCAGTGGACCACCCACCAGTGGATCAAGAAGGCGGTGCTGCTGAGCTTCCGGCTCAAGGACAACGTCGTCGTGCGGGCCGGCGACCTGGGTTTCTACGACAAGGTGCAGACCAAGTTTGCCCACCTGGATGAAGCCGCGATGAAGGCCACTGGCGTGCGCGTGGTGCCGCCCGCGGTCGCCCGGCGCGGAAGTTTCATCGGCCGCAACGTCGTGCTGATGCCGTCCTACGTGAACATCGGCGCCTACGTGGACGAAGGCACGATGGTCGATACCTGGGCCACCGTCGGCTCGTGCGCGCAGATCGGCAAGAACGTCCACCTCAGCGGCGGTGTCGGTATTGGCGGTGTGCTCGAACCCATGCAGGCCGGCCCCACCATCATCGAGGACAACTGCTTTGTCGGCGCCCGGTCCGAAGTGGTCGAAGGCGTGATCGTCGAGGAAAACTCGGTGATCTCCATGGGTGTGTACATCGGGCAGAGCACCAAGATCTACGATCGCGCCACCGGCACCGTGACTTATGGCCGCATACCGGCCGGCTCGGTGGTGGTGTCGGGCAACCTGCCCAGTGCCGACGGCAAGTACAGCCTGTATTGCGCCGTGATCGTCAAGCGCGTGGACGCGCAGACACGCGCCAAGACCAGCCTGAACGACCTGCTGCGCGACTGAAACCCCCGCCCCCATCCACCACACGAGGGACCACCATGGCGACCAACACAACACCAGGAACGATGGAACGCATCCTGCGTCTGATGAGCGACAAGAAGGCGTCCGACGTCTACCTGTCGGCACATTCCCCAGCGCTGATAAAGATCAACGGCTTGTGTATTCCCATCAACAACCAGGTGCTGCCCCCCGATGCGCCACGCACCTTGCTGGCCGAGGTGATTCCGGCTGAGCGCATGGTCGAGCTGGAAACCACGGGCGAACTCAACATGGGGTTTCCGCTTGCGGGCGTGGGGCGCTACCGCGTCAGTGCGATGCGCCAGCGCGGCTCCATCGCCGCGGTGATCCGTTTCATCGCGATCAACGTACCGGCCCTGGGCAACCTCGGCCTGCCGGCGGTCCTGGGCGAACTGATCATGGAAAAGCGCGGCCTGCTGCTGATGGTCGGCGCGACCGGCTCGGGCAAGAGCACCTCGCTGGCGTCGATGATCGACTACCGCAACGAATCGCTGGCCGGCCATATCCTGACGATCGAGGACCCGATCGAATTCCTGTTCAAGAACAAGCGCGCGGTGATCAACCAGCGCGAGATCGGCACCGACACCGAATCACTGGAAGTAGCGCTGAAAAACGCGCTGCGCCAGGCGCCCGACGTGATCCTGATCGGCGAAATCCGGGACCGCGAGACCATGTCCGCCGCGCTCGCCTACGCCCAGTCGGGCCACCTGTGCCTGGCCACCATGCACGCCAACAACAGCTACCAGGCGCTCAACCGCATCCTGAGTTTCTACCCGGTGGAAGTGCGCCAGACCATGCTCGGCGACCTGGCCGCCGCGCTGAAGGCCGTGATATCCCAGCGCCTGCTGCGCACGGTGAGCGGCGCGCGCGCGCCATCGGTGGAGATTCTGTTCAACACCAAGCTGATTTCGGAACTGATCGAAAAGGGTGATTTTTCGGGCGTCAAGGAAGCGCTCGAGAAATCGATGGCCGAAGGCTCGCAGAGTTTCGAGGCCGACATCGCGCGCCTGATCATGGACGGCACGGTCGACCGCAAGGAGGGTCTGGCCAACGCGGATTCGCCGACCAACCTGATGTGGCGCATGCAGAACGACTTTGCCAAGGCGGTGGCGCCGCAGCAACAGGATGACCCGGATGACGAACCCTCGTTCACCGAAATCACGCTGGACGTCAAGCACTGATGTCGCGCGCGCTGCACCTGGCGGAACAACTGATCGCCCAGGCCTCGATCACACCGACCGACGCAGGTTGCCAGGACTTGCTCGCGCGCCAATTGGAGGCGCTTGGTTTCCACTGCGAGGCCCTGCCCTTCGGTCCGGCCGACGCCCGGGTCAGCAACCTGTGGGCCAAGCGGCCCGGCACGACGCGCGCCGGTCGGCGTAATGCCCTGTTCGTGTTTGCCGGCCACACCGACGTGGTCCCCACCGGGCCGCTGACGCAATGGCACAGCGACCCGTTCATCCCCACCCACCGCGACGGCAAGCTGTACGGTCGCGGCGCCAGCGACATGAAGTCCTCGCTGGCCGCCTTTGTGGTGGCCACGGAGGAGTTCCTGGCCGAACAGCCACATACCGAACTGTCGATCGGCTTCCTGCTGACCAGCGACGAGGAAGGCCCCGCCATCGACGGCACCGCGCGGGTCTGCGACGTGTTGCGTCAGCGTGGCGAGCAAATCGACTACTGCGTGGTCGGCGAGCCGACCTCGGTCGAGCGCGTGGGCGACATGATCAAGAACGGCCGGCGCGGCAGCCTCAGCGCGCGCCTGACGGTCCAGGGTGTGCAGGGGCACGTGGCCTACCCGCACCTGGCGCGCAACGCGGTGCATCTGCTGGCCCCGGCCCTGGCCGAACTGGCCGCGACC
>JANOUM010000315.1:0-3988 GCA_031416855.1 Rhodoferax sp.
CTCGTGGACACAGGACGCATGACATCCTTGAAGCCCAGCGCATCGAGCTTGGCCTGCGTCAGGTTCAGGTTTTCATAACCCCAACGTGCCTGTTCACCGGTCACGACCTTGCCTTTGCCGAATCGATCCTGGGCCGAGCGAACGCCTTCAACGGCAAGCATCGCACCGATGACTCCGCGCATGTAGAGCACATCGCCGACCTCCTCCTTCGGTCCGGTTCCCTGCCCCTTGGCGTGCACCTTGTCCAGGATCTCTTTCACCACCGCCGACTGTCGTTCTGCGCCATGTTGCATCATGACCGCGCTATAGCCTTTGGCGCCCTGCCCGACGTCTTTCAGGTCCGGCTCGGCACCCGACCACCAGGTGCCGAACATCTTTTCCCGCGGATAACCCACTGCCTGCGCCTCCTTGATCGCGGTGGGTGTCATCACCCCCCAGGTTTGAAGGATCACGTAATCGGGCTGCTGCTGGCGCACCTGCAACCAGGTGGCCTTCTGCTCCACGCCAGGGGCTGCGATCGGCAGCATCTGCAGCGTGAAGCCATACTGCGCCGCGCGCTCCTGCAGGATCGGCAACAACTCCTTGCCAAATGCGCTGTCGTGGTAGCCGACGCCGATCTTCTTGCCTTTGAGCTTGTCCATGCCACCCGCCTTGTCGCCGATATGCTTGAGCAAAGCGTCGCCGGCCACCCAGTAATGGCCAATCAGCGGGAAGTTCCACTTAAATATGCCGCCGTCGGCCGAATCGCTGCGGCCATACCCCGAGGTGATCATTGGAATTTTGTCGTTGGGAACCTTCTCCGTCAGGGCGAAGGTAATGCCCGTGGACAAAGGCTGGAACACTGTGGCGCCCCCATGTTTTCCCTTCAGTCGCTCATAACATTCGACACCGCGCGCCGTGTCATAGGCGGTCTCGCACTCTTCTACCAACGTCTTGACGCCATTGATACCACCACGGGCATTGACCAATTTCATGTAATCGTTGTGTCCGTTGGCCCATGGCGTGGCATTCGGGGCCACCGGTCCGGTACGCCCGGTCAGCACCGGAAAGAACTGTTCCTTGGCCTGGGCGAATGCGCCGGCCCCGACGGTCGCCAGCAAGCCGGCCAGCACAATGTTGCGTATCTTCATGAGAGTCTCCTTGGAAAGAATGGACATTTGCATGCCCGCGGTTGACGAACGAAACAACGAAAAAGCAATCTGCATCAATGCGGAAACGGCCACAGCCGCATCTTCTGTTTGCCAATGCTCCATAACCTGGCCAGCCCATGCGGCTCGACGATCAGGAACCAAACGATCAATGCGCCGAAGACCATGGTTTCGGTATGCGACACGCCGGCTGTGGAGATGGTCACACCGACCAGGTCACCGAGCGCCGGCAGGAAGCGGTTGAGAAAAATCGGCAGCACGACGATGAATGCGGCGCCAAAAAAACTTCCCATGATGGACCCCAGCCCACCGATGATGACCATGAACAGCAACTGGAACGAACGGTCGACGGAGAACGCCGCCGGCTCCCAGGAGCCAAGGTAGACAAAGCCCCACAAGCCACCGGCAACACCAACAATGAAGGAACTGACGGCAAACGCTGTCAGCTTGGCATACATCGGCCGGATGCCGATGACGGCTGCCGCCACGTCCATGTCGCGAATGGCCATCCACTCGCGCCCGATGGCGCCGCGCACCAGGTTCTTGGCCATCAGACCAAACACCAGCAGGAAGCCGAGGCAGAAAAGGTACTTGCCAGTCGGCGTGTTGATGCTCCAGCCAAAGACATTCAGGTTGGAGACCGCCACCGACCCGGACGAACTATTGTTGGTAAACCAGTTGATCCGCAAGAATGCCCAGTCGCAGAAAAACTGCGCAGCCAGCGTCGCCACCGCAAGGTAGAGGCCTTTCACGCGCAGGCTGGGGATGCCAAAGACGATTCCCACCAGGGTGGCGAAGAAACCACCCGATAACAACGCGACGATCAGCGGCATGCCCTCGATTCGCACATAGGTGTTGTACGCGGCGTATGCGCCAACTGCCATGAAGGCGCCCGAGCCCAGGGATATCTGACCGCAGTAACCAACCAGGATGTTCACTCCCAGAGCCGCCAGGGACAGGATCAGGAACGGCAGGAGGATGGCCCCCAGCATGTAGTCGTCCGCCAGCAGCGGCACGCCGGCAACGGCGAAGGCGATCAGCGCCAGCACGCCCCAGCGGTCCTGCGTGATCGGGAAGATCTGCTGATCCGCCCGGTAGGAGGTCTTGAATTGGCCGTTTTCTCGGTAGAACATTTTGTATTTCTCGGCTGATTTCTTGGCTGCGACTCACCAGTTTTCACACGCGGTCAATGATTTTTTCGCCGAAGAGTCCTTGCGGTCGAAACATGAGGACGATCAGCGCCAGCACATAGGCGAACCAGATTTCGATACCACCACCCACATAGGGCCCCAGGAAAACTTCGGACAGCTTTTCGCCCACGCCAATGATCAGCCCGCCCAGAATGGCGCCCGGAACCGATGTGAGGCCACCCAGAATCACCACCGGCAGGGCGCGCAAAGCCACCGTCGTGAGCGAAAACTGCACCCCCAGCTTGCTACCCCAGATCATCCCGGCCACGAGGGCAGTCAGGCCTGCAACGCACCAGACAATGAACCAGATACGGTTGAGCGGAATACCGATCGACTGGGCCGCCTGGTGGTCGTCAGCCACCGCACGCAGAGCACGGCCGGTAGATGTCTTCTGAAAAAACACGCTCAGCATGATCACCAGCGCCGCAGCGATCAGAGCGGCGTACAGGTCTTCCTTGTTGATCAGCAGGCCGCGCGGGAACATGCCCTCGAGCACCATGATCGGGTCCTTCGGCATGCCGATGTCGATCTTGTAGCTGGCGCTCCCGAAGATCGATTGACCGGCGCCGTCCAGGAAATAGCTGATGCCGAGCGTCGCCATCAACAAGGTGGTGCCCTCCTGGTTGACCAGATGGCGCAACACCAGCCGCTCGATCAGCCACGCCACCAGAAACATGATCACACCGGCGATCAGGAACGCCGCCAGGTTGGCGACAAGGCGGTTCTCGATGCCCGTCCAGCGCGGGAACCACTCGGCGAAACGTGCCATCGCCAGTGCGGCAAACAGCACCATCGCGCCCTGCGCGAAGTTGAACACCCCGGATGCCTTGTAAATCAACACGAAGCCGAGCGCCACCAGCGAATACAGCATGCCGGCCATCAGGCCGCCGAGCAGTGTCTCAAGAAAAAATCCCATAGCGTTTACCAGAGTTGAATTAGTCGCCGCCGGGCCGCCCCAAGGCGACAACCGCCCCCTCGGGGGGCAGCGCAGTACACGAAGTGACAAGCGTGGGGGCCATGTTCCTAGCGCGACGTGCCAAGGTAGGCACTGATCACTTCCGGGTTATTGCGCACTGCCTCGGGCGTGCCGTCACCGATCTTCTTGCCGTAGTCCAGCACCACCAACCGGTCCGAGATATCCATCACCACGCCCATGTCGTGCTCGATCAGCACCACCGTGGTGCCGAACTCGTCGTTGATATCGAGCACGAAACGGCACATGTCCTGCTTTTCCTCCAGGTTCATGCCAGCCATGGGTTCGTCGAGCAGCAGCACCTTGGGCTCCATCGCCAGCGCGCGACCCAGGTCGACCCGCTTCTGCAACCCGTAGGGCAACTGGCCGACCGCGGTCTTGCGGTGGGCCTGGATCTCCAGGAAGTCGATGATGTGTTCGACGAACTCGCGGTGGCGGATCTCCTCGCGTTCGGCCGGCCCGATACGCAGCGCCTGCAGGAAGATATTGCTCTTGATGCGCAGGTTGCGCCCGGTCATGATGTTGTCGATCACGCTCATGCCCTTGAACAGGGCCAGGTTCTGGAACGTGCGCGCGATGCCCATGGAGGCCACCTGGTAGCTGTCCATGTTGCTGAAGGTCTTGCCCTTGAAGGTGATGCTGCCCTGCTGCGGCGTGTAGACACCGTTGATGCAGTT
>JANOUM010000316.1:0-6687 GCA_031416855.1 Rhodoferax sp.
TGCCAAGGTTGAGGTCGAGAGTTCGAGACTCTTTTCCCGCTCCAAATTCCACAAAGGGAAGCCAAGGCTTCCCTTTTTTGTCAACCCGCAGCCACGCTTGCGGGTGGGCGTACATCAGGAATACTGGCGCGATAGCAAAGCGGTTATGCACCGGATTGCAAATCCGATCAGCCCGGTTCGACTCCGGGTCGCGCCTCCAGTATCTACGGCATTCTCCGGTCCACAAACAGTAGCAAGGCCGGTAGCCTCTGGGAAAATCACGCAGCCTCCCGATTCGATTGATTGCCTCGCGCTGCTTGTCGGTTTTCAAATGGGCGTACCCTCCCCAACGGGTTCACATGGGGCTTCACCCCATACCCCGACCCGAATGCTTTTAGGTTGCCAGTAGCAGCTGTTGAAGCCTGCACCCTTGTGAGGACTGCTGTAGCAGTGCGTTTACCAATTCCGCCACACTGGCGTGGAAATGGTAACTCCAATCGGTGAAAACTCGTGATGGCCGATGTGTCACAAAAATGAGCGCAATAGCTTCACACACTGGCCGATGGCACTTCGGGCATTGTGTTCGTGCATGCCCGGCTTTTGTGCCCGAGCAGGGTTTGCGAGGGGGCAAGGTCGCCGGTATCGCTGGCTGTTGCCGCCATAAATCTCGGCACGCTGGATTTTCAGCACGTCGGCCGGCCAAGGATATTGGCACCAACCAGTCCTGCGAGTAGCGCCAGCTCCATCGCATCACCAACTGTCGGACGCGCGGCCTTGCGAACGGTTTCAAACGCGGCATCTGTCACCTACCGGTTGCGGCCGGCTTCGCTGAATTCCTTTACGCCCTGGCATGGTTTCGGCGCGTCGCGGGCCGCGCTGGTGGTGCCGCCGGCCGACCGAGAAACTAAGCGACGGACTCGCTGGCCGGCCTGTCGACCAGTTTCGCCCGCTGCAGGCCGGAGATGATCGCCTTGAGAGAGGCCGAGACGATGTTCGAATCCATTCCGACGCCGAACAGGGTGCGCTCCCCGATGCGCAGCTCCAGGTAAGCGACGGCCTGTGCCCCGGCGCCAGAGCCGATGGCATGCTCGTGGTAGTCCAGCACCCGGATGCTTTCACCGCAGGCGCGGGCCATGCCGTCCACGAAGGCATCGATCGGTCCGTTGCCCGTGCCACGCACTTCCGTCAACACGCCGTTCAGGATCGCTTGAGCGCTGACGACCGTGCGCGTCTCGCCGCTGCCCTGGCTCTGGCCGACCTCGTAGCGTGGCCCGCTGATGTCATGCAAGCTGTATTCGCGCTGGAACACGTCGAAAATGTCGTGCGCAGTGAACTCCTTGCCGCTGATGTCCATCGCGGATTGGACCACCTGGCTGAACTCGATCTGCAACCGGCGCGGTAACTCAAGGCCGTATTCGCTTTCCAGCAAGTAGGTGATGCCGCCCTTGCCCGACTGGCTGTTGACGCGGATCACGGCCTCGTAGCTGCGGCCCAGATCCTTGGGGTCGAGTGGCAGGTAGGGCATGTCCCAGATATCGCCCTCGTTGCGCGCAGCAAACGCCTTCTTGATGGCGTCCTGGTGCGAGCCGGAGAACGAGGTGTAGACCAGGTCACCCGCATACGGGTGGCGCGGGTGTACCGGCAACTGGTTGCAGTACTCGACGGTGTGGCGGATCTCGTCGATGGTGGAGAAATCCAGCCCGGGATCGACGCCTTGTGAGTACAGGTTCAGGGCCACGTTGACCAGATCCAGATTGCCCGTGCGTTCACCGTTGCCGAAGAGGCAGCCCTCCAGCCGGTCGGCACCCGCCATGACCGCGAACTCGCCGGCGGCGACACCGGTTCCTCGATCGTTGTGGGGGTGGACCGACAACACGATGCTGTCGCGCCGCGCAAGGTGCCGATGCATCCACTCGATCATGTCCGCGAAGATGTTGGGCGTCGAATGCTCGACGGTGGACGGCAGGTTGATGATGCACTTGTGCGCGGGCGTCGGGGCCCACACGGTCGTGACCGCGTCGACCACCCGTTTGCTGAATGCCAGTTCCGTCCCGGAGAACATTTCCGGTGAATATTCGAAGGTCCATCGGGTGCCGGACTGCCCGGCTGCAAGCTGCGAGAAAAGCCGGGCGTGTGTGGTCGCCAGTTCGACAATTCCGTCCTCGTCCAGTCCCAGCACGACCCGGCGCATGACCGGCGCAGTGGCGTTGTACAGGTGCACGATCACGCGGCGGGCGCCCAGAACGGCTTCGAAGGTGCGGTGGATGAGGGGTTCGCGCGCCTGGGTGAGCACCTGGATCGTCACGTCCTGCGGAATCAGGTTCTCATCGATCAGCTTGCGCACGAAGTCGAATTCGATCTGCGACGAGGAGGGGAAACCAACCTCGATGTCCTTGAACCCGATGTCCACCAGGGCGTGGAACATGCGCAGCTTGCGTGCGATGTCCATCGGCTCGATCAGCGCCTGGTTGCCATCGCGCAGGTCGACACTGCACCAGACCGGCGGCCGTGTGATGACGGCATCGGGCCAGGTCCTGTTGTTCAGACCCACCGGAGCGAATGGCCGGTATTTGGTGGCGGGGTTTTTCAGCATGTCGAGTTTCCATTCATTTTGGACACCCACAGCCAGAATTGAAAACGGCCCGCTGCGGGTGCATTCGGGCCGTTGAAGGTGGTGCGCGTGCCCTACCTGCGTCGCCCGGGGGGACGTAGTAGCGGTAGGGCAATCGCGATTCGGTTCATGGCTCGAATATACCAAACTCCCTGGCCGGTGCCGGCCCCAGGTCTCTGCCTGACCGCCGCCGGCGCCGCAACAGAGCGCACCAGCGTGCGCCAGCCCGGACTGCTCATGCCCCGGCGCTCCACCAGCACAGCGGACGGTGTGGTTTGTGCCTGACCCACCTCGCGCAGCTACGGCAACTACCTCAGCCGCGCCCGACGAAAGGCATATTGGTCGCCATCACCGTCGTGAACAGGATATTGGCGGACAAGGGCAGGCGCGCCATGGTCATGAAGGTTTCCACGACGGCTGACATGTCCATGCGCGGCTCGGGCTTGATGCTGCCATCGGGCTGGTGCACGCCCTGCGCCATCCGCAACGTCATGTCGGACGCCACGTTGCCGATGTCGATCTGGCCCACGGCGATACCGAAGGTGCGCCCGTCCAGCGAAGCCGCGCGCGTCATGCCCGCGATCGCATGTTTTGTCGCGGTATAGGCGATGGACCCGGGGCGCGGCACATGGGCCGAAATGGAGCCGTTGTTGATGATGCGGCCGCCTTGCGGGCTTTGCTCCTGCATCAGCTTGAAAGCATGCGACAAGGCGTAGAAGGCACCGTTCAGGTTGATGTCGACGGCGCGCCGCCACTCCGCCCCCGGCATGTCGCCGGGCAATGTGTAGGGCAGTGAAATGCCGGCATTGTTGAACAGCAGGTCCAGCCGGCCAAAGCGCGTACGCACCTGCTCGAACAGGACCTTGACGTCGGCTTCCACGGAAAGGTCGGTCGGAATCGCGTGCGCGCTGGCACCATGGGTGCGTGCGGCAGTGACGGTGTCCTGCAGGGCATCGGCGCGCCGCCCGACCAGCACGACCGTCCAACCTTCGTTCAGCAGAGCCAGCGCACAGGCTTTGCCAATACCGGAACTAGCACCTGTGACGAGCGCGATTTGGGTCATACGGGAATCCTGTGGCTTAGGGTGAAGGAAAGGTGGCTCAGGCAAGAGCCTTGGCGAAGGATAGCTGAACCTTCAGGGATTGGCTCTTGTCGGTGGCCAGGCCAACCTGATCCGCGCCCAGGCCCACCCTGCGACATGCGGGGGTATACCCTGTGCCGCAGGGTAGAAATACAATGTATTCTGAATACAAAGTAGTCCATGGCATTTCAACTCGTCCGTATCGAAGCCGCTCCCGATCTGGTGGATCAGGTCTACCGCAGCCTGCTAGACGCCATCAGTGACGGTTCGATGGCCCCCGGCAGTCGCATCACCCAGGAGGAGGTTGCCGCGCAATTGGCGGTGTCGCGGCAGCCGGTCCTGCAGGCCCTGCGTCTGTTGAAGAAGGACGGGTTGGTGCTCGACGCTCCCGGTCGGGGCGTGCAGGTGGCACCGCTGGATGTTTCGGCGCTGGTGCAGATCTACCAGGTGCGCAGCGTGCTCGACGCGCTGGCCGCCAAGTTGGCCGCCAGACACCGCAGCCCGATCGACCCGGTGCTGGTCAGTCACGGCCGCCAGGTCGCCCAGGGCCATGATGTGAAGGCCATGCTGGCAGCCGATGTGGCCTTCCACGCCGCGATCTATTCGGCCTCGGGCAACCCGCTGATCGCCCAGAGCGCCCAGTTGCACTGGCAGCACATCCGCCGTGCCATGGGTGCCGTGTTGCAACTGTCGACCATGCGCGCGTCCATCTGGGACGAACACGATGCCATCGCCCAGGCCATCCGCCGCGGCGACGAGAGCGCGGCCGAGACCCTGATCCGCCGGCATGGCGAGGAGGCAGGTAACAACCTGGCGAGCTTGCTGAGCCAGGCATTGAACTTTCAATCTGATGGAGCACACCCATGAAACTGACCCCTGACCAACGCGCCCGGTTCGACCGGGACGGATACCTCTTCTTTCCTGGCCTTTTCAGCGCCGAAGAGACGGCCGGCCTGGTCGACGAGGTGCCCCGTCTGTACGAGCGCAGGGCTGACTACAACGTGCGGGAGAAGGGCAAGGATGCGGTGCGCACCAACTTTGCGGCGCATATGTACAGCAAACCTTTTGCGAAGCTGGCACGCCATCCGCGCATGATCGAGCCGGTCCAGGATCTGCTGGGCGAGCAGCTGTACATGCACCAGTTCAAGATCAACGGCAAGATGGCGTTTGAGGGCGACGTGTGGCAATGGCACCAGGACTACGGCACCTGGCTCAACGACGACCTGATGCCGACCGAGCGGGCCATGAACATCGCGATCTTCCTGGACGACGTGACGGAGCACAACGGCCCGCTGATGTTCATCCCGGGCAGCCACAAGAAAGGGGTGGTCGATGCCAAACACGACGTGGCCACTACCAGCTACCCGTTGTGGACAGTGGACCACGACCTGATCCGCCAGCTGGTGCAGCGCGCTGGAGGCAAGGACGGCGGTATCGTGAGCCCGAAGGGGCCGGCCGGCTCGATGATCCTGTTTCACTCATGCCTGGTGCATGCCTCGGGCAGCAACCTGTCGCCGTTCAACCGGGTGGCGGTCTACCTCAGCCTGTGCGCAGTCAGCAACCATATCCGTCGCCACAAGCGGCCCGAATACATCGCCCACCGCGACTTCACGCCCATCAGCTGTTTGCCGGACGATTGCCTGCTCAAGGACTACCCGGTGGACCTGCCCTGGAAGGACGGTGTGCCGGCCACGGCCATGCAGACCTCGATGGATCCGATAACACCCGAGCGCAAGGCGGCGTGAGCGCCATCCCCGATGAACCTCTACACCAAACTCCAGCAGCGCGCTGCTGACAACAGGCCGGTACGCATAGGCCTGATCGGTGCCGGCAAATTCGGCTCCATGTATTTGGCGCAGGTGCCACGCACACCGGGCGTGCATCTGGTGGCCATCGCCGATCTGTCGCCGGCAACCGCACGTGGCAACCTGGAGCGCGTCGGGTGGCAACCGCAGCAGGCGGGCGCCCAGTCGGCCCATGAGGCGATCAAGACCGGGTCGACCTGGATCACCGACGACTGGAATGCCGTGGTCACCCATCCGCAGATCGACATCATCGTCGAGTGCACGGGCAACCCGGTGGCGGCGGTGGAGCACTGCCTGCAGGCGTTTGCACATGGCAAACACGTGGTCAACGTGACGGTCGAGGCGGATGCATTTTGCGGGCCGCTACTGGCGCGCCGGGCCGCTCAGGCCGGCGTGGTGTACTCGCTGGCCTTCGGTGACCAGCCCGCGCTGATCTGTGATCTGGTGGATTGGGCCCGTACCTGCGGTTTCCCGGTGGTGGCGGCGGGGCGCGGCCATAAGTGGCTGCCGCATTTTTGCGAATCGACACCGGACACGGTGTGGGGCAATTACGGACTGACGCCGGAGCAGGCCTTGCGTGGCGGCTTGAACCCGAAGATGTTCAACAGCTTTCTGGATGGCTCCAAGCCCGCCATCGAGTCCACTGCCGTGGCCAACGCCACCGGCCTGACGGTGCCCGGCAACGGATTGTTGTATCCGCCGGCGAGTGTGGAAGACATCCCGTTTGTGACGCGGCCCATATCCGAAGGCGGCGTGCTGGAGCGCAAAGGCATGGTCGAGGTGATCTCCTCGCTCGAAGCCAACGGGCGCAAGATTCCGTACGATATCCGCATGGGGGTCTGGGTGACGGTGGAGGCCGAGACCGACTACATCAAGAACTGCTTCGAGGAGTACAACGCGCACACCGACCCCAGCGGGCGCTACTTCACCCTGTACAAGCGCTGGCACCTGATCGGGCTCGAAGTCGGCGTCTCGGTGGCGTCCGTGGCGCTGCGCGGCGAGCCCACCGGTGTGGCGAC
Organism: Rhodoferax sp.; assembly: GCA_031416855.1. Classification (GTDB taxonomy): domain Bacteria; phylum Pseudomonadota; class Gammaproteobacteria; order Burkholderiales; family Burkholderiaceae_C; genus CAISIP01. The sequence goes on from JANOUM010000316.1 coordinate 6,496, forward strand.
CTGCTGGAACGCCGACGTTGTCGCCACCGCCAAGAAAGACCTGCATCCGGGCGACCTGCTCGACGGCGAAGGTGGCTACACGGTATGGGGCAAGTTGCTGCCCGCAGCCACGTCGGTGAAGATGGGCGGCCTGCCTCTGGGACTGGCGCACCAGGTCAAGCTGGTGCGCGCCGTCAGGAAGGGCCAGAGCCT
>JANOUM010000317.1:0-4687 GCA_031416855.1 Rhodoferax sp.
TCCCAGTACAGGTCGATCTGTCCATTTTCGTGGGCCGACCGCAGCGCCGCGCTACCCATGCCTGCCTTTCGGTCTGGCTTGAAACCTTTGGCTTCCAGCAGTTGGACCGTCATCTCGGTCATCAAAATCTGCTCCGTGAAAGCTTTACCGCCAACCACGATGGTGCTTTGCGCATTCGCCACCAGTGACGAGGCCAAAGCGCCGGTGAAAACGATGGTGGAAAGAAGGGCTCGACGTAACATGGGAAATCTCCTTGGGTTTTAGGGTGGTGAAAAAGACAGGGTTATGCGCGCAGCGGTCGGTAGGGGTTGACCCCACGGGGAATCAGCCAGTACTGGACCTGGTAAAGCAACAAGTCGACCAACACGGCTAGCGCGCAGGTCGTGAAGGCACCGGCCAGCATCATGGCCGGCTCGTTGGTGTCGATGCCGGTGAAGATGAGCTCGCCCAGGCCACCGCCGCCGATCAGGAAGGCCAACGCGGCAGTACCGGTGGCGTAGGTGATGGCGGTGCGGATGCCGGAGACGATGACGTTCAAGGCGTTGGGCAATTCCACCCGCCACAGAATCTGGCCATGGCGCATGCCGAGGCCGCGCGCAGCATCGAGCAACTCGGGTGAAACATGTTGCAGACCTACGCAGGTATTGCGCACGATGGGCATCAGTGTGGCGATGGTCAGCCCGATCACGGCCGAGCCCGTGCCGATCCCGAAGAAGAGCATCGCAATCGCCAGCTTGGCCAGTGTGGGCACCGTGGTGCCGATGTTGAGCAGCTGCATCACGCCTTCGGAATAGCGCCGCATGGAAGGCCGGGACAGCCAGATGCCGATCGCCACACCCAGCGTGACCGAAAAGAAGGCCACCAGGGCGACGAGCTTGATGTGTTGTCCGAGCAGGTACTGCACCTCGGATCGGTAGCCAAGCAACTGCGCTCCGAAGCCGGCAGAGTGCGCGGTCGGCGTGCACAGAGCCAGGAGCAGCGCGAGGCCGGTCGCTCGGCCGCTACGGTCAAACGCATTGGGATCAGTGTTCCGCGGCATTGCGTTCACCGCCCGTTGATGCCGCGGCATCCTTCGACATGGCGCTGGGCGCGCTGACTGCACGGCTGATGGCCGCCTGGCTGACCACGCCACGCAAATACCCCTGGCCATCAACGCAGGGCAGCCAGGGCACGGCCAGGCGCAGCAACTCGGACACCACGACCCGCAAATCACAATCCATGCGCACCGTCACCGGCCCCAGGGCTCGGCCACCCGCCGTGACCGCTACCACCCTGCCAATCGAGTCCACCTGAATCGTTCCGATGCAACCATCGATGGCAACCGCCACGTTCTGGCCCACCGAAACCACGAGGGGAGCATGAACTTCTCCAACACGTTTGCGGCGCAGGCGCTCGAGCGTGGGATCGGGGCCGATAAAACCGGCCACGAAGTCATTGGCCGGCGCGGTCAGAACTTCATCGGGTGTACCAGCCTGCTCCAGCCGGCCGGCGCGGAAGATGGCAATGCGATCGGCCATCTTGACCGCTTCGTCGATGTCATGGCTCACCAACAGCACGGTCTTCTTGAGCTTTTGCTGCATCGCCAGGAACTGGTCCTGAATCGCGGCACGGTTGATGGGGTCGATCGCGCCAAAAGGTTCGTCCATCAGCAGCACCGGGGGGTCGGCCGCCAGCGCACGCGCCACGCCCACACGTTGCTGTTGCCCGCCCGAGAGCTGGTTGGGAAAGCGCTTCAGGAACTGGCCCGCGTCCAGGCCCACCATGTCCAGCAGTTCGGCGGCGCGCGCGCGCATGCGCGCCGGAGTCCAGCCCAGGAGGCGAGGCACGACGCCGATGTTTTCCTCAACCGTCATGTTGGGGAACAGGCCCACCTGCTGAATCACGTAGCCGATCCCGCGGCGCAACTCCACCGTGTCGATGGCCGCAGTATCCCGGCCGTTGATCAGCACCCGCCCACTGGTGGGTGTAATCAGCCGGTTGACCATGCGCATGGTGGTGGTTTTCCCGCAGCCTGACGGACCAATCAGGACGCAGATCTCACCCGTGCCCACGGTCAAGCAGACGTCGTCCACGGCCGCCGAACTGCCGCCGGCACCGTAGACTTTGCTGAGATGTTCCAAGGTAATCATGGCGGCGCCGGTGTCAGTGCAGTCAGGTTTGCAGGGCCACAAGGCCACGGGGTGTGAGGCGGCGTTGCAACAGTGCCAGGCCAAAGTCGGAGGCGATGGCAAGCAGGCTCACCGCAATCGCTCCGGTGAGCAATTGGCGGATGTCAGTTTGTGTGATGCCGCGGCTGATGAAGGTGCCCAGGCCACCGGCACCGATGTAGGCCGCGATGGCGGTGATGCCGATGTTCATCACGACAGCGATCCGGATGCCGGCCATGACGACGGGCATGGCGTTGGGCAACTCCACCCGCCACAGGCGTTGCGAGGGGCTCATGCCCATACCGATGGCAGCATCGCGCAAGGCCGGGTCCAGGCCGACCAGCGCGGTGTAGGTATTGCGGACGATCGGCACCATGGAATAGATATAGACGGCAATCACCGCGGGCAACCATCCGATGCCTTGTCCAATGGTGGAGAGCAGCGGAATCAACATGCCGAAGAGGGCAATCGAAGGCACCGTGATCATGACGGAGCCGCCCGCGAGTACCGCCGGGGCCAAGCGTGGACGGCGTGCGATGGTGACCCCCATGGCCATGCCGCAGACGATCGCGAGCAACACCGCGACGCCCACGATGGACATATGCTCCATGGCCCGCATGCCGATCATTGGCAGATTCTTGGCCATGTAGGCCAGCGTTTCCATGCGTTTCCTTTGCTTGGTGTCGTGTCAGCACGAGTACCCAATCGTATGAGAAGCCCTCAGGCCGGAAGGCGCACAAGCGGACAAGAAATGTGCGTCATGCGACGCCAACATGCCCCCCCGTAAAGTCCGGCGCCCCACGATAAAGGGTTAACCCCAATGAATCGGACGCCTCAGGGCGCGCCGCGTTTTGGGTCTCTGGATACACGCCGGACATCGCTTGGACGATGCCCGAAGGTGGTCTGGAATGTGCGCGCGAAATGTGACTGGTTGCCGAATCCGCAGCGCAGCGCAATATCACCAATCGAGTCATCCGTGTGGGTCAGCAAGTCGCTGGCTGCACGCAAACGCATCTCAATGAAAAACTGTTCGGGCGCGCGCGCCAGTTCCGTCCTGAAAAGCCGCTGTAGCTGTCGTGTCGACAGACCAGCGAGGTCCGCAATCTGTGCCAGCGGCAATGGCGATTCGATGGACTGTTCCATGAAGCTGATGGCCTTGACCAGCCGTCGGTCTTTCACGCCATAACGCCATCGAACTTCCATCGGCTGCACTTCACCCGGCGGGCGCATTCGGCTATGGATGAAGTTGTTGGCCACGTTCATAGCCAAGGTCTGGCCATGTTGCGCGCGGACAAGGGCCAGCATCATGTCCATCGCCGCAGTGCCACCGCTGCACGTCCAACGGTCGCGGTCGATACAGAAGACCTCACGGGTTGTTTGTACCTGTGGGTGCCGCTCTTGCAGTTCCCGCAGGCGGTCCCAGTGGCCGGTACAGCGGTACCCATCGAGCAAGCCGGCTCTGGCCAGCACGATGCTTCCGTGGCTCACCGCTCCCACGGCCTTGCTCGAGCCTGCAACGCGCGCCAGGCGGTCCAGCATGCGCGGTTGCAGCAGGTGGTCGAAGTCAAGGCTCGCGATCACCAGCGTCAAGTCAGAAGGCGGGACGGCCAGATCGTAGTGGTCGGCGGCCAGCCGGAAACCGCTGCTTGAAACCAGATCGTGGGAGTCCAGCGACACGACGGACCATTGGTACAGGGCCTTGCCAGACAGCAGATTGGCGGCCCGCAGGGGCTCCGTGGTGGAGGCCAGCGCCATCATGGAAAACGAAGGGAATGGCAGCACGCTGACCATTGTTGGCGTGGAGAATGTCGCCACCGAGGGCGCGTTGGAAGTCGCGTTGTGAGTGTCCATGGGAGAGTCGTGAAATTATAGGAAGCGCTGCGCACGATGTCGCATGGCGCACAGTGTTCGTCCGTTTGCGGGTGACCCTCAGGCCAGGCTTTACCTAGGATGGGGCACCAGACCAAAAGTAGGAACGCCGCAATGGAACACACACGACGACGCGAAGGTGGCAGAGCACGGCGTTCAGGCAACGCGCCACTGCCGCAACTGCCGTGGCAGTCGGTGGTCAACCCGTATGCGCCGATGGAACTGCTGTCGGCAGACCAGATTGAATCGATTCACCTCACGTCGCTGAGGATCCTGGAAGAGCTCGGCGTCGAAGTGATGTCGCCGCGCGCGCTGGACATCTTCAAGGCGGCCGGCGCCGACGTGGACTTCAAGACCATGAACGTGCGGCTGGACCGCGAGCTGGTGGAGAAGGGTCTGTGCACCGCACCGCCCACGTTCACCCTCAATTCGCGCAACCCGAATAAGCAACTCACGATCGGCGGCAACCACCTCAACTTCGGCCTGGTGGCCGGCCCGCCGAACGTGCACGACCGCGTACGCGGACGGCGCGCCGGCAACTATGCCGACTACTGTGATTTCATCCGGCTGGCGCACCACTTCAATGCGATCCACCTGATCGGCAACCAGGTGTGCGCGCCGGTGGAGCTTGCGGCCAACTCCCGACACCTGGACACCTACTTCGCCAACCT